>JBBTYS010000081.1:0-6694 GCA_038078535.1 Patescibacteria group bacterium
AAGCCGTCCATCTCAACGAGGATTTGGTTTAGGGTTTGCTCTCGTTCGTCATGGCCACCGCCGAGACCAGCGCCTCGGTGTCTACCAACAGCATCAATTTCGTCAACGAAGATAATAGACGGGGCAGTTTTCTTGGCGAGTTCAAAAGTGTCGCGGACACGATTTGCGCCAACGCCGACAAACATTTCAACGAATTCGGAACCGGAGACGTAGTAAAAAGGTACCTGAGCTTCATTGGCGACAGCTCGGGCCAAGAGAGTCTTACCAGTACCTGGTGAGCCAACAAGTAATACACCACGTGGAATACGAGCGCCAAGTTTAAGGAATTTCTGAGGATCTTTAAGAAATTCTACAACTTCCGTAACTTCTTCCTTGGCTTCAATTAAACCAGCAACATCACTAAACGTGACAGGCTTACGACCACCAGGGGCGTTAGCGAGTTTGGCTTTTGATTTACCAAAAGACAGTGCTTGGCCAGAACCTTTTTGGGCTTGGCGAAACATGAACCAGAAAATTAACCAGATTAAAAGAAATGGGAGTAGGGCAGGTATTAGACCAGAGAAAAATGAATCAAGGCCCGAAGGTTCGATGATGTCGGTTTTGATGTTGGCGAGCTTAGTTTTGTCAGCGCCGAGACTTAAGAGGGTTTCAAAGGCTGAAACATCTGACTCTTTTTTAGAAGAGAAGTGTTCGTCTTTCGTAGAAACAAGAATGATGTTATTGCCTTCAATGCTCATTTCTTTAACTTCGTTGGCATTTATTTTTGTAACGACTTCCGATAAAGCAATCTTGCTAGGGCTTTGAAGTGAAGCATCAAAAAAGGCCGCAATACCGGCGGTTAAAATAAGAATTCCGAATACAATTAGGAAGTAACGGATATATGACTTCATGGCTGAGATTATACCTTAAAAAAATATTTCTGGCAATCTGTCGTTAATAGGTTATTTTTAGAATTAAAAAACCTCCTGAGAGAGAGACGACACGTGTCGTCTCTCTCTGCAAGAGTTTGGTCGGCGCCTCGCGCCGACCTCCGCGTTTACCGCCCTGCTGCCGACCGCCACGAGGCTCGTCATCGGGATTCGAGCAGCCGAGCGCCGGCAGCTTCTTGTTCACGAGCCGGCTCCAGCCGAAGATCTTGCCCCGCAGATGCGGGAAGTCGTCGGCCTCTTCGTAGGCCTCCTGCGCTGCGGCCTTGTCTTCGGCGTTGTTCGGGTCGAGGCTTCCCGTCCAAACCATTGCGTCGGCGCGTTCCTTCAGGTCATCGATGACGACTTGGAGGATGTCCTCTTCCAGCTGTTTGGCCTGCTTGGCGAAGTCGACCCAGTCGTAGCTCAGGTCGCGCGACGACTTGGAGAAGGCCTTTTTGCGGTAGACGCCTTGGAGCTTCTCAGCTCGCGCATAGAGTTCGCGGAAATCCACGAACTCGTTGCTCGGGTGAGCGTACTGCTCGGCGTAGGCCTCGATGGCCCGATCCAGTGCGTTTTCGGCGCGCTGGAGATCGGCCTGCGGGCCAACGCGCTTCTTCTTTTCGCCCTTCGCCGTTCCGGGCGCCGCCGGTGCCGGAGGCAACTGGACCTTCGTGCGTGCCGGCTTGGCCACCTGTGGTCCCTTGGTTCCGGTTGCCTTCTTGTCTTTCTCTCCGGCCGTCTTCCTTGCTCTCTTCGCTGCTTTCGCCATGGTGCTCTCCTGAAGGTCCCTGTTAGGGGAGGTTGCTGACTGTTGCTGGTTGAAGATTGAACGTGGACTGTCGCCAGTCCGGTTAGGTAAGGTATAAATTGTTAAGGTATAACTGTCTTTATATTATACACCCATATGTTATAAAAGTCAAGACCCCCGCCATGGCGGGGGTCTTGGGCTAAAATAAGGTGATTTTTAGGACTTCTTGTCGAGGGTGAGGGTCAGCTTGTGATCTTTGGCGTCTATATTAACGATTGCCATTTCATATTCCTTGCCTTCTACTAAAGCTTCTTGTGGGGTTTGGCCACCGAGCTCAGCCAAAGGAATGAAGCCAATGATGTTGCCTTCAAGTTCTACAAAAGCGCCAGAGTTTCGAACCTTAGAGATTTTACCACTGACTTTTTGTCCAACTTGGTACTTCTCATCGATTTTTACCCAAGGGTCTTCCTTAAGAGCTTTGAGCGAGAGAGAAACTCTACCGCCATCAAGACTGATAATTTTAGCTGAAATAGACTCACCAATGTGAAGAATCTCACGAGGGTCTTCGATAAACTTCCAATCAATTTCAGAAGAGTGGATTAAGCCATCAAGTGTATCGCTTAATTTTACGAATGCACCAAAGTCAGTAACTTCGGTAATTATGCCGGCAACAGTTTCACCAACGGCTAATTTAGAAAGTTCTTCTTTGGCAACTTCTTCTTGGATGGCTCTTTCAGAAACTATAAGTTTGTTTTCAGCTTCACTGAAATCAAGAATCTTAACTTTAAAGGTTTGGCCTTTGAACTTTTGTAGAGCTTGGACAATCTTGGTTGTATCACCACCGTCGACTTTTGGATAATGTTCACCAGCGAGTTGAGAAAGGGGGAGGAAGCCTTGGATACCACTGACCTCAACGATAAGACCACCTTTGTTGATGTTGACGATTTGGGTATCAATCACTTCACCAGCTTCTTTCTTTTCTTTAATGTCCTGCCAAGCAGTTGTAGTTTGGGCTGACTTCAAAGAAAGTTCACGGTAGCCTTCGTCGTTTTCAAGTTCGAGAAGCATGGCTGAAACAGTATCACCAGCCTTCAGAACTTTCATACGATCTGGGTTGTCATAGAATTCACCAGGGTAAACGATACCAATACCAATTGGACCAAGGTCAACAATGACGTTGGTTTTAGAAACCTGAATGATTGTACCGCCCAAGATACTGCCTGGCTTTGGAAGGAAAAACTCCTCTTTTAAAAGAAGGTCCTTCATTGACTTAATTTCTGTGACTGAACTATCCATATTGTGATGATTCAGAATCTCCAGAGGATTCTTAAGGCAGAACCCTGAACGAGAAATCTGATGTTAATTAATATTCTAGTGTCCCAGAGAGGGATAAATAGAGTGTTAAGAATATACACCATAATTAATAATTTTGCAAGTACCCTAGGCCATTTTTGCCATTGATTTTCTGTCCTAAATTTGTTAATATATATGCATGACCAGGTAGTGAAAATCCTACTAGATTGTATCTAGTGCCGATCTATCTACACTCTCTGGCGTTTCAGATATTTAGACGAATAATTAATTTAACATGTCTTCAGATACAATCTGAGGCACATGTCGGATTTCTACTACCTGGATGACAATCACATGGTTCGGACAAAGCTGTTTTCGATTAGAAGCCAAAGAAGGCAGTATTCTGATTGACCCATTCTCTAAAGAAATAGGTTTGAAACCACCTCGCATCAAGGACGATGTGGTTCTGGTTACTCATCAGCACCACGACCATAACAATATAGCTGATGCCAATCCTGAAGCTTTCATAATTCAAAATCCTGGCGAATACGAAAATCATGGCATCGCGATTCAGGGCATCCAGTCTTTTCATGACAGTAAAGAAGGCACGGAGCGTGGACTCAACACCATCTATGTTATTAAAGCTGAAGAGTTAACAATTTGTCACTTGGGTGACCTTGGTCATCTTTTGACTGATCATCAAGTTGAACAAATTGGGGACGTCGACATTTTAATGATTCCAGTTGGCGACACTTATACGATTGGTGCCAAAACCGCTGTCGAAGTAATTAGTCAGGTTGAGCCCAAAATTGTTATACCAATGCATTATAAAGTCGCAGCATCTACAAGCAAGGTTCTGGAGGGTCCAGAAAAGTTCGTTAAGGAACTGGGTCTAACTCCAGAAAAATTTGATAAATACAAAATTACAAAGAAATTATTGCCAGCCGAAGAAATAAAACTGGTTATGTTTGAAATGTAGAGCCATGAAGATAATTCACGAAATTAGACAACAACCTGACCACATCCGCGAATTAGCCACCCTGCTTTGTACTATTGTGGTTGTGGCGGTGATAGGACTTGTGTGGTTTCGTTCATTCCAGCACAATATGTACGCACTTCTAAATCCAGAAGATGCTTCTCAGGCCGATGATAGAAAGTTTGCAACGGAATCCAAATCGCTTTTTGGTTCTATCCTCGACACACTTGGTAATGGCAAGGCTCAAATCTCCAACTTTTTTGGTGGAGATGGTGGAGAGGTTGAAGTTATCAATAATGATTCTGAGCAAAATGCCAAGACCCATCCACTGCCAGTTTCAGGCAATAGATAAAATTTATGGACGACCAGCATATCAAATCCCGAGAAATAACTGAGGAAGTTCAACAATCGTATTTGGAGTATGCGATGAGTGTTATCGTTTCGCGCGCGCTTCCAGACGTTCGAGACGGTCTGAAACCAGTTCATCGAAGAATTTTATACTCAATGCATGAGGTTGGTTTGCGTTCAACAGCTAAATATAGAAAGTCTGCAACCGTGGTCGGTGATACGATGGGTAAGTACCACCCTCACGGCGATTCGGCTATCTATGATTCATTGGCTCGCATGGCTCAGGACTTTTCTTTACGCTACCCATTGGTTGATGGCCAGGGAAATTTCGGTTCAATCGATGGTGATGCTCCAGCCGCGATGCGTTACACCGAAGCCCGTCTTGACCCAATTGCCGACCAACTCTTATTCGACATCGATAAAGACACCGTCAACTTCCGAGATAACTATGACGGCTCACGCCAAGAGCCAGTGGTTTTACCAACTCGAGTTCCAAACTTATTAATAAATGGCTCGATGGGTATCGCTGTCGGTATGGCCACAAATATTCCTCCTCATAATTTAGGTGAAGTTTTAGATGCACTCGTACACTTGATAGACAATAACGACGCTGACCTAAAAGATTTAATGCAGTTTGTTAAAGGTCCAGATTTTCCAACTGGCGCAACTATTTATAATGAACAAGATATTACCAATGCCTACGCCACTGGTCGTGGACCAATTGTTATGCGAGGCAAAGCAGAAATTGTTGAAGGCAAGAAAGGTTTCCAGATTATTGTTTCCGAGATTCCTTATCAGGTAAATAAATCAGAACTTATTAAGCATATTGCCGATTTAGTAATGGACAAAGAGAAGAAGATTGATGGTATTAAGGATTTGCGAGATGAATCTGATAAAGACGGCATGAGAATTGCTATTGATTTAAAACAAGACGCTTTTCCTCGGAAGGTTTTAAACCAGCTCTTTAAATATACTGAACTTCAGAAGTCATTCCACTTCAACATGCTCGCTCTAGTCGATGGCATTCAACCCCAGACGCTTGGCCTAAAGGGTATGCTTGAGAAGTTTATTGATCATCGCAAAGAAGTTATCATTCGACGCAGTAAATTTGAATTACAAAAAGCCAAAGATCGAGCCCATATTCTTGAAGGTTTAAAGAAAGCACTAGATCACATTGATGAAATCATTAAAATTATCCGTGCTTCAGATTCAAAAGAAGAGGCCTCGGTAAACTTAATCAAGAAATTTAAATTCTCCGATAAACAGGCTACCGCAATTCTTGAATTGCGCTTGAAAGCCCTCGCTGGGTTAGAAAGAAAGAAAATTAATGACGAACTGGCAGAAAAGTTGGCTCTCATTGCATATTTGGAATCATTGCTCGCTAGCCCAAAGAAAATTCTCGGTGTTGTAAAAGATGAGTTTAAAGAAATTCGTGAAAAATATGGCGATGAAAGACGCACCAAGGTTGTTAAATCGGCTCTTCGCGAAATTGGCGAAGAAGAATTGATTCCGGAAGAGGACTCACTCTTTATGATTACTCGAGATGGTTACGTGAAGCGCATGGCGCCAGATATTTTGAAAGCTCAGAAGCGTGGTGGTAAGGGGTTGATTGGTATGGCTACTAAAGAAGAAGACGTCGTTTCTAACTTCTTCTTAGCTAATACTCACGACAATATTTTATTCTTCACCAATTCCGGCAAAGTTTTCCAAACCAAGGGCTATGAAGTTCCAGAGTCATCGCGCCAGTCAAAAGGTAAGGCTATCGTGAATTTCCTCCAAGTTTCTGCTTCTGATGTCATTACGGCTGTGGTTCCAATTCCAAAAGATCAAAAGCAAACATATTTGTTCATGGCGACTGAACAAGGCGTTATTAAAAAAGTTGAAATGGACTCATTCGCTCAAGTTCGCCGCAACGGCATGATTGCCATTAAATTAAATGGTAACGATAGATTGGGTTGGGTTTTGCCAACATCGGGGGATGATCAAATTTCTCTAGTTACTTCTGGCGGCAATGCTATTCGATTCAAAGAAAAAGATGTTCGACCAATGGGTCGTGGTGCAGCTGGTGTTATTGGTGTCAGGCTTGATGACAAAGAAAAAGTTGTTGGCGCCGATGTTATTCCGTCTGGCGTTGAAAAGGACCTCAACCTCTTAGTACTAATGGAAAATGGTTATGGTAAGCGCTCAGACCTTAAAGCTTATAAGATTCAGAAGCGTGGTGGGCATGGCATTATGACAGCCAACTTAACTCCAAAGACCGGCGATTTAGTTTCAGCTCATATTACTTCTGAAGAAAATAAAGAAATCATTGCTGTCTCCAGAAAAGGCCAAGTTATTCGAACTTCAATCGACAGCATTTCTGTTTTAGGCCGAGCCACTCAAGGGGTAAGAGTTATGCGTCTCGATACAGGGGATAAACTC
>JBBTYS010000082.1:0-614 GCA_038078535.1 Patescibacteria group bacterium
GATAATTTTTGCCGCTTCTTCGGGTAAGGGCAGACTGACCTTGCTACCTGGTTCAGGGCAAGCGAGGAATTTGCCCATACGACCAAATTTAATAAGCATCATTTGACCACAATGGGGACAAGGTGTGTCTGAAACCACGACCATTTTCTCTACACTCTCGGTTTTTTCTTTTAGGTTCTTGCTAAATGGTGTGTAGAATTCTTCTACGACTGGAACCCATTTAATTTTACCCTCGGCAATGTCATCAAACTCGGCTTCAATGTGAGAAGTAAAATTAATGTCGATAGTTTCAGGGAAATTTTCGACGAGCATGTCATTTACCAAAAATCCTATTTCAGTAGGTTTGTATTTCTTGTCTTCTTTTTCGGTATAACCACGATCTTGAATTGTGGCGAGAGTTGGCGCGTATGTCGAAGGGCGACCGACGCCGGCTGCTTCGAGAGCTTTAATAAGTGATGCGTCAGTGTAACGAGCAGGTGGTTCGGTATAATGTTGGTCTTTCTTTAAATCAATAAGGTTTAATAGCTCTTTTTCTTCTAAGTCTGGAAGCTGACCGTCTTCGTATGAGTCTTCTTCAGTTTTTTCATCTTCATCTCGAGTTTCAGTGTAGGCCT
>JBBTYS010000082.1:624-1619 GCA_038078535.1 Patescibacteria group bacterium
CCATCGAACTTAATCACTTGGCCGTTGGCACGAAAAGTATATTTTGCACCAGCACTGATATCAACGGCCGTCTGATCCATTATTGCGGGTTGCATTTGAGAAGCGATGGTGCGTTTCCAAATTAAATCATAGAGTCTGGCTTGGCCTGAATCTAAATCAGCAGGCAAACTATCAGGTAGTTTGGAAAGGTCCGTTGGCCTAACAGCCTCGTGGGCTTCTTGAGCACCCTTGGATTTGTTTTGGAAGAAGCGGGGAGCATCAAGACCGTACTCTTTACCAAAATGTTTCTTAATAACTTCTTGAGCTTGGGCAAGGGCGACTTCAGCAATATGTAAGCTGTCGGTACGCATGTATGTAATCATGCCGGTTTCATAAAGTTTCTGAGCCAGAGTCATTGTCTGTTTAGCGGAAAAGCCTAACTTCTTGGAGGCTTCTTGCTGCAGTGTTGAAGTTGTAAAAGGAGCTGAAGGGTTTCGACGAGCTTCTTTTTTAACAACTTCTATAACTTTATATTCAGCACCTTCTAGTTCAGTCGTTATTTTTTTTGCTTCTTCGGCGCTTTTAACACCGAGACGATCAATTGCTTGTTCACCAATTTTAACTAAACGCGCGAGGAATGTTTTTTCTTCTTCTTGTTTGGTGAGAGAGGCTTCAATAGACCAATATTCTTGAGGGACAAATTTTTCTATTTCTCTTTCACGCTCAACAATTAAACGTACGGCTACACTTTGAACGCGACCAGCTGAGAGGCCTGTCCTAATTTTTTTCCACAAGAATGGAGAGAGCTTGTAACCAACCAAGCGATCTATAATTCTTCTGGCCTGTTGAGCGTCAATTAAGTTTTGATCAAGTGTGCGAGGGTGTTCAATTGCTTTTTCAATAGCAGATTTTGTGATTTCGTGGAAAACAACCCGATCAAACTTTTTTTCATTTGATTTTTTATCTAAGCCAAGAGCGTGGGCGAGATGCCAAGCAATAGCTTCACCTTCTCGGTC
>JBBTYS010000083.1:0-7263 GCA_038078535.1 Patescibacteria group bacterium
TCCGTATTTGTGATGGCAACAACCTTAACGCCCTGCTTCTTAGCTTCGTGGATAGGAAGCGCACTTTCTTTGAGAGATGATACAAATACTACATCTGGCATACGAGTTAGTTTCTTTAAACCTTCAAAACGAGTCGACATCTTAGCCATTTCGCGGTTAAGCATCAAACGTTCTTTCTTAGTATATTTATCGTATTGACCAGCCTTGTCAGCCTTTTCCATTTCTTCTAATTTCTTAACGCGGTCGTTAATAATCTTGAAGTTAGTTAAAGAGCCACCAATCCAACGATCAATGACGTAAGGTTGTCCAAGCTTTTCAGCCAACTCTTTGATTCCGCCAGATGATTGCTTAGTAATGCCGACAAATAAGACTAGTCCTCCACCCTGAATAGTTTTCTTTAAAAATTCAGTGATATTAGTAAGTTGAGCTTGAGTTTTTAAAAGGTCGATAATACAAATGCCATCTCGGACGGTGTAGACGTATGGTCCCATTTTTGGATTAAATACAGTCTTTTTGCGACCAAAATGCATGCCCGCCTTGAGCATGTCGTCATAAGAGATAGTAACGTCTTGCATAGTATTCATGTGCCTTTATATATTACATGATTATCCTCCATTAATCAACCCCTAAATAGGCCCTTGTAAGGCAAGACCAAGTTATTGACTAAACTAAATAAATTTATTATAATATTTTCCTGTCCTTTTAAAGGGGTCGCAGTGATGAGAAGTCGCGAAGAATGGATTAACTTGGCTCGCCAGTACTACCAAGAACGAGCCATCAACGGCCTTGATCGTAATCAAGCCAACTACCGCAACAGGTTCTCGGATTTCATGGGCCGCCTTGCCGAAAATTCTAGAACACCAGATGAGTTGCGAGAGCAGTTTGATGGGCTTGCTAAGGATTATCTGGAGTTTGGGTATGACCCACTTTTCGGCCCAAACTTCATTTGCGCTTCTTCTTTCATGGCCTGCAAAATCGAAGAACTCAAGCCCAAGAGAGTGCTTGATACTGGCTGTGGTATCGGCTTCGATCTTCTATTTAGGGCTAGGCACTTCCCTGAAATAGAGTTCGTTGGTTGCGACATGTCGCCAAAGATGATTGAAACTGCCAGAGCACATGCCACATTAATGGGCATCAGGAACACAAAATTCCTAGAAATCGCCCATGAAGACCTCTCTCCAGAAAATTTGGGCGGTGTTGTGGATTTATGCACCTTAGACAGTGCCCTATTCTACAAAGGGTTTGATGGGCTAGTAAAAAACCTTCGAGGAGTCAGTAGAATCTTGAGAGACGAAGGGATATTTATCCTGTGCGGACCAGTAGATGAGAAGATGGGTACAAACGAACACGTCTGTCGCATTGTTGGATTCAGCTCTCTTCGCGACCAGCTCGTGGTCAATACCCACGACACAAGGTTCTCGCTCAGCGTATTTCAGAAAATCGAAGACCCGACAGAAGAAATTGTCCAAATACGACTTGCCCTAGCCCTCCAACCCCAGTGGTAATGAACCGGCCCTCACGGGCCGGTATTAAATTTATTAAATTTTGAACAAAGTTATTTAGCTTCTGCCGGCATAGCTTCTATTAAAGCATCGAAGACTGGGTCGAGGTTGCCAGCCATAACTTTTTCAATATTATTCCAACTCTTTTTAATGCGGTGGTCAGTAATCCTATCTTGAGGGAAATTATAAGTACGAATCTTTTCAGAGCGATCACCAGTGCCAACTTGTTTGCGACGTTCATCAGAGACATTACCAGTTTCTTCCATGCGCTTGATTTCCAGAAGCTTGGAGCGGAGAACCTCCATGCCAGCTTCCCTGTTTGCGGCTTGGCTTCTTTCAGCACGAGAAGAAACAACGATACCTGAAGGTTTGTGTAAAATTCTAACAGCGGTTTCAACCTTGTTGACATTTTGACCACCCGGACCACCAGCACGAGAAAAACTAATTTCAATTTCGTCAGGACGAATAATCAATTCGCTCTCAGTAGCTTTGGCCAAAACAGCCACGGTTATGGTTGAGGTGTGAACGCGACCAGACTTTTCAGTTTTAGGTACGCGCTGGACACGATGGGTTCCTGATTCATATTTCATCTTGGCAAAAGTGTCAGCACCTTTTAATTCAAAGACAACGGATTTGTATCCGCCCAAAGGATTCATGCTTGAGTCAATAACTTCAAAACCCCAACCTTTTATAGCAGCGTATTTTTTGTACATGCCAGCAACTTCACTCGCAAAGAGAGAGGCTTCGTCACCACCAGCACCGGCACGAATTTCAATAATAGCCTCATGACCAGTCTTGTTTCCAGCTGGTTTAGACTTCTGATGGCTCTGCCATTGTTTCCAATCGTATTCCATAACTGGCTGGCCGCTCTGCCAGTCGCTTTGCGACTTAAGGGCAGTACGCTCCTGACCAATTTATGCGTTTCCCATTCCAGTCCTCCCTCGTCATATACTCATATGGCTCGGTTCGGTTCGGGCTTCATGGTCAACTTTAACTTGGTCAGGCCAGCGGCGTTCTAGGTTGATTTATGCTTTTGCCTTAGTGCGAACTTTCTTGGCAACAGGCTTCTTGGCTTTTTCGGCGCGCTTATGATATTTCTCAACTCGACCACGAGTATCTACGATCTTTTCTTCGCCCGTATAGAATGGGTGGCACTTAGAGCAAACGTTTACATGAATTTCTTCAACGGTTGAACCGATTTTATGAGTAACGCCACAAGCACAGACCATTTTAGCATTAGGATAATATGTAGGATGTAAATCTTTTTTCATGGTAATAATTACTTAGTTTCTGGTTCAGGGGCCTTTTCTGTAACTGGAGCTTCTTCTTCATCAAGAATTGCATCAGCATCCTTTGGTTTCTCAACAATTTCAACATCATCAACAGAACTAGTTGGGGTTTCGAGTGAGGCTTGTAAAGCTTCTTCAGAGATAGGTTCCTGAACAGTAGCAACAATTTCTTCAGCATTGCCATGAACTTCTACCTTATCGCCCAGTTTAATATCTTTAAGTAAGATTTGAGCACCAAAGGCAGACAAACTAGAGATATCGATTGAAATTTCGTGTGGTAAGTCCTGTGGCAAAGCTTCAACTTCAATTTCATTAATATTACGGATGAGGATACCACCATCTTTAACAGCCTGAGATTCACCAATAAACTCTACAGGGACCTTAGTCTTAATCTTTTCAGAAAGGTTAACTTTATAAAAATCAGCGTGAATGATATCGTCTGAAGATGGGTCACGGGCAACGTCATGAATAATAGTTGGGTAGGTCTTATTGTCTAAATTTACATAGACTAAAGTAGATTCTCCGGCTGTATTAAAAGTCTTATGGAAATCTTTTTTAGGAACTTGGAGGGTAAGAGGTTCTTGGTCTTTGCCATACAAAACAGCCGGAACGAAGCCGGATTCTCTTATATTCTTAACTTTACTGCCTAAAACTGTACGGAGTTGGGCAGTAAGTTCAATTTTATGTGTGTTCGTTGACATTACAGTAGGGCATCTGCCTCAGGAGGACCTGATAGATAGCTGACATATTTGTTTAGATATATTAACAGAAAAAATGGTTTAACACAAGAGGTGCTCGCCCTCTCATTTTTCTCGCAAGTCCTCATCTTCAGATTATCTTCAAAGATAGTCCAGATAGATTAAAGCTAATGGTCACAAGTAACCCTCACTTGCCTCCTCGTTACACTCGGCGCTCGACCTATGATTATCAGAATCTATCAGACTACTTTATCAGACAATCTTTGCCTGCGGAGCGAGAAAAATGAAAGGGCTTCGCTTAGTTTAAAACCCAGTAGTGAATTTTGAATTTCTGTTGTGCTGAAAGCCTTTCAAAATTCTACTATCTGGGAAATGAAAGAGCCCGCGAGGAGCACGGCGTTACTAGACGCGGCACCCTCTCACGGACTAGTTTTTTCTCGCTGCAGAACAATCTTTGCTACAAGCCTGGCAACTTGGCGCCCAGTCAGATTAAACTTACCCTCGGTTTCTTTCCTTGCTTTTTCATATCCTGAGCTGTCCAGCTTCAGGTCTTTAAACCTTACTGCGACAAAATCTCTTATTTCTTGAGTTATAGGAGTTAGGCCACCATTAGCTGGCCCCCTAGCTCTTGTGGCTGGATCTTTTAGATCTACCCTGTAGTAATCCTCCTCATCGTCTATGTCGCTAGGTGGCGACTCAATAGACAGAAAATATAGAATCCCGTCTCTCCCGACCATGAACCCATGCTCACAGTGTGGCGGAATTTGAATCTCTCGACTGTCAGCAACACTCTGCCAACTACCACAAATAAATGCCTTTGCCTTCAAGGGTCGTGGCAGATGCTCTGATTCGCCAACAACCACTACATAAGTGTGAGCTTCTTTGTGATAGTGAACCTCGCTGGAAAGATCCATGTTGACTCTAACCAGCTCGGCTCGGACCATCACGGGACTCAAACCTCTAGAAGCCAGTATTCTCTTGAGATAGCTGGAACCAACACTTGCCTTTCCAAAACCACGATGCTCTTTCATGGCCTTGGTAGCTTCAAGAAGCTTACCTTCCGGTAGCCTCTGGAAGAATTCCAGAATTTCTCGAGCGATAGATTTTAAAATGTCTCCGTCTATCTCCAAGCTTTGACTCCTTTAAAATACAATACCACACTTATAGAGATGTGGCAACTTAGAAAACTGAAATTAAATAACTACTTTCCCATGAAAAATTTTGTTTTTTGAGCAACCAGTTTTTGAACTTCGTCAGCAGCAGGTCCCAAGTATTTATAAGGTGTAGTTTCGTTGGGATTAACTTCAAACTCTTCTTTGAGTTTGTCATGATAAGCAACTCTTAATTCAGTATTAAAGTGCACATTTGTAACTCCAGACTTAATGGCAGAGATTACGTCTTCGTCTTTTAGTCCTGACGCACCGTGCAATACATAGAACGGTCGTGACTCCATTGCCACGATTTTATTAAAATGCTCAATGTCTAATTTTTCCTCCTGCTCTGTGACAATCCCGTGGATATTCCCAAAAACCACAGCCATCCTATCTACCCCGGTCCGATTTACAAATTCCAGAACTTCTTCGGGCTTAGAATAATCAGTAGAACTAATTTCGATTTTCTGTTGCACCTCAGAAGAACCCTTCAAATAACCCAATTCTCCTTCAACAGAAATATTTGGATTAACTGAACGAGCATAATCTACCACTTGCTTGGCCATAGACATGTTTTCAGCATTAGGTAGTTTTGAAGAATCGATAATAATAGAATCATAACCAGCATCAATGGCTTCTTTGCACTTTTCGAAAGATTTAAAATGATCAGCATTTAAAAATGTAGGAAATTGCATATCCTCTGCTACGACTCGGACCAAGGCCACGGCTTCTTTAATTCCTACAAAATCCGCCTCACCTTCAGAAGTTCCAACCATCACGCATGGTGCACCTGCTTCTTTGGCTCCAGCCACGATAGCCTTCAAAACATCTTCAGTCGCAAAATTAAAATGCCCAATCGCATATTTGCCTTCTCTGGCCTGTTGTAGGTACTGATTTAGGGTCATTTTATTTTTCGTTTATTTAATTCGATAAATGCTGATAGAACAAATATTATTTGTAAGATAGCAAAAATAGCATTATGTATTAAGTAACTATATATAAATAAAGCTAAACCGCCTACTATAAAGAGCCTGTCTTGTCTCTTCTCTTTCTGCCAAATAGCTATGGAGATAATTATAAGTCCTATAATTCCAAATATTTGCATATCAGAGTTCAATAAAACCTTTAATAATATTCTCTTCCGTCAGGGTGTTCATTGTGTCACGACCCACATATTCCGAAAAGATGTAGTTCCACATAGCTTCTTGTTGGTGGTAAAGATATTTAACTTCCCCTCTCTTAACCAACGACATGATTAAATCCACCACATCAAAACTTACAAGCACAGCTTGCCCTGAGCTTGCCGAAGGGAAGAAATCTCCAACATGATTAAGCCCAGTCCAATATGAAATATTAAATTTAACATTATCTCCCATAACCTCAGCCAATTTTGAAAAGTTTTGAGCAACTCGATACCAATGTTCGGCTTCTGGATCAACGTGGTGTTCGTGAAGTCTAAAATCGGCTGGGTCATCTTTGGCTAAATATCTCTGAACAATTCTCCAAGAGTTGCCTTCTTTTGGTGTTGGTCCTTCTGGCACATCACCACGAAGCAAAGATTGTAACTTAGCCACAAAATCAGAATCATTAAGAAACTTTCTAAACAAGCCTGAATAAAATGGGACCTCGTGCAAATAGTGCAGGAGCAAGACAAACATACGCAGTGTCTCACCCGGCATATCAATTGGATCGGGGCTTATAAAAATTATCCCAAATTCTTTAAGATGACTTACGTTGTGAAATTTCTTACCAATAAATTTTTGGGCAATTTCTAACCACTTAGAATCTAGAATTTTAATTTCAACATCTCGCTCTTCAAAATCCTCTGGTTTTAAACCTTCGTAAGCCGTATCGAAAAACTGATGCATCCATTCAGTGGATTGAGTAAATCTTAAAGCACTTACCACCGAAGCAAAACCTTCTTTCTCGATTAACTCAGAAACGTTCTGATAACCAAAGTGTTCAAGTAATGATTGGGGCGGTTGTTTTTCTAACAATTCAACAACTTTTTCTTTTTTAATAAAAAGGCCTTTGGGTGGCGTAAATATAGAAAGAGCTACATCTCGAACCTTCCCAGCATCAGTAGATAATTTTGATAAATCTGGTTTACCCAACAATTCAAATAAGTTCTTATCGATATCTATAAGCTTTTGAGTTAAAGCATCGTAAACTTCTTCGGCGCTTGATTCTCGACTCAAATCCAAATCCATCAATGCCTTGTCTACTAAGTGCTGATTGGATTGGGCGACAGAATCTAATACGCCAGTCTTCCCAGAAAGCTTAGACATCTTCTCATCAACCAAAGAAAGCTCCTCTGGAGTAGTGCCAAGTATTTTTGAAAGTTTTTCTACGTCTTCAAGCATTAAATGATTATCTCTTATTATCCCTATTTTTCAAGACTAATTTGTCTGAGAGACTTCAACTAAAGGCCATGGGCCATTATCGCCGGCCCTAAGAATGCCCGCCTTAGCTCCATATTGAGTTACAACTGATGACGCATTTGCAGTTGCTAATTGAATTGATTTTGGAATATCGCCCGAACGAGAGTATTCAGCTACAAAGGCAGAAGCAAACGCATCTCCAGCACCCGTGCGATCAATCACTTTGACATCCTGGTACATAC
>JBBTYS010000084.1:0-4638 GCA_038078535.1 Patescibacteria group bacterium
TCATTATAATCCAACAGTTAAGTCTAAGCGTTACCCAAACCTCCAGTGGGCCCGTGTCAATGGCAAGCGCATGAAAATCTGCACCGACTGCATCAAGACTATTGCCAAGCGCTCAGTCGCAAAAGCTTAACTAATAAACAGTTGCTCTATAAACTAAAATCCAAGATAATTATCTTGGATTTTAGTTTATAGAGTTTAAAAATATTCGGGCTGTGGTATAACGGTATTACGCATGGCTGGGGGTCATGTAACCCGGGTTCAACTCCCGGCAGCCCGACATGGAACTACCAAAAACAACTCAGGAACTGCCACCCTATTCAATTTCCGTTGAAGAATTTTCTCAACCGCCACAAGAATTAAAGACTTACAAAGTCGGAGATAAAATTACTAGAGAAAATTTTAACAGCTTCTTAATGCAGAGCTTTGCTATTTCTAGAGGACAAGTAATCGTTCAGATAATGTTTATGGCTTGGATCAAAACACATACAGGCTTTGATTATGAATCCACGGTAGACAATCTACTGAAGTCTGGAGGATGGGATGCTTTTTCGGAATTAGAAAAAAGTGAATTTTTGTCCAAATTCAGGAGTGTTAAAAAACATACTGATAAATATCTTGATTTTGAACATGAAGATGAGGTCAAAAATGAAATAGAAGGTTTGGAAAACAACATTACTAAGTTTCATCTTAAATTTGAAGATCTTTATGATCTCCAAAGTCCAAATTTCAGTGACTTTCAACAACTAGCCAATACAGATGTAGAAAGACTCCGCAAGATGGAAAATTCTGACCCTCGAGCCAATGATGAGTAAAAATCTAAAACCCGACGCATGCGTCGGGTTTTAGATAGGGCCGATCCATCTACAAAAGACTTCAGCATAAATCCAGGTGGGTCTCCGCAGAAGTTAGTCCATCGGTACCATCCACCCAATGGCGGAAAGGCGCGCCAGAACTATACAATATAAGAGTCCCTTAGAAAATACTTTTGTGTGAAGCTTTTGTAAATAGAAAGACCTTATTTAAATAATGCTCTCCTAAGATGAAGAATGCAAGAAGTGCCTAACAATAAAATAATTAGGCCGATTTCTCGGCCCAAGGTGGGATGCTCGCCACATGGTTATATGGCTCTCTTCAAAAGCGTTTTCCAAAATCTTTGGACTTTCATCATTTCGAAATCAACGACTGTGTCTGGACCTGTTTTAACAAAGGAGATGTCACCAACCCCGCTTACACCTCGTATCATTCCCATAAACTCTTCAACCGGCTTGGTAATTCTTTCTTGGTTGTGAACCGACCAGTCTAAGTAATCTGCAAAAGTAAGAGCGATACAGGTTGGGCGATTAACATCACAAGCTCTTTTAAAACCTTGCTTGCTGAAAGTAGCAACTCGACGCACATTGCCGGTAACCGAGGTCCGCTCAGTTATATCTTCTGTGGCGCCTGCCCGCCGAGCCACTTCTCCCCAACTAAGCTCTTCGGAATCTTCGCCGAAAGGTCCACTGTTACCAGCAACCCGAATAGGGTAAGTCCTCACAACACCAATAATCTCAGTTGAAAATCTGTGCGGCGCAATTCCCACACTTGCAAAAAGTGCCCCTGCGCTTGTGTCGCGACTAGTTACATATGGGAAATGCCCAAAATCAAGACTGAGATCAAAGCCTTGCGTCCCTTCGAGGAGCACTCGAGATGCACCATCAAGAGAAGTGTTCAGCATGTCTACTGTGTCAGCCAAGTAGGGCGTGAGGTCAGGGTGATCTTTAGCCTGCACACAAGATTCTTTTCTGAGGACTTTGTCGGACGCAGCCACGCCAATTCCTTCTCGAGAGAGCGCAGAAGTGCTACCGATGCGACTTGCTAAGTCTGTCGCCTGCTCTTTTTCAATTTGCTCTGGAGTGATGACGTGAGCACGATGGTCAACGTAAAGCCGACTCTTAATATTAGCGACCCCGCTGAGGACTTTAATCTCTTGAAGCAAGACATCAAGACTAATCAAAGATCCGGCACCAATAACTAATTTGGCGCGCGGATTAATCCAGGTTGTGGGGACCTGACGCATGACATAGCGATGCCCCTTGTAATAAATCGTATGGCCCGCGTTAGCCGCGCCACTTCGCACGCCAAAATCTACAGTGTTGGCCAAATGTGCAGCAATAGCTCCCTTGCCCTCTGAGCCGAATTGCATGCCAACAATAGCTACCACTTCGCCGTGATTGCTACTGCCACGATAATTGATCGGGTAGATCATGATTCCTCTCATGTCAAAAAACTCAAACGATAATGAGTTTATATAACTTTAGAGAATCAAAAGCAACTACTAATCAATGGCTAGAGTTCGAGAACCTTGGTGAGCTGTTTGATGAGCGATATAGCAATAGCAGGTGGAAGTAGACTATGAGAGGGAATGCCTTTTTCACCTTTTATCACCCATGGTTTTTCAATTACCTTGATGCCACCTTTCTTGTCGAGCTCATAGCTATAGGCAGGTGTAAGTTCGTAATCGTCAGCAATATTTTTAGCATCTTTCGCTGGAATTCCGTTACGTAGAAAGACTTTGGGCACGCCCTGAAGGTCAATCAATGAGCGGGCGATTTTCTCATCAAGAGCGATTCTTTCTTTCAACGGCGCCATACCTAGGGCGTCACTGGCCTTGGCAATCATTCTCGAACCCTTACTCTTACATGAGGAATTGTCGCATTTTAAATAGAATTCTTTTTTAATCTTATCATAGCCGATCTCTTGGGTCCGCATCAATTTTAAACTTCGCGGAGCGTTACAGACAGGGCAAACGACTCGATTTTTAATTCGTTCATCAATTACCGAATCTGGTACATCAATAAATATAAAGAAATCTGGATCATCCCGATAACCCATCAGGGCCCTGAAATATAGCGAGTAAGAAATCTGGTCCAAATTTCTTGGAAAGCCATCAATAAAAACAGCCTTGCCTTTCAGTTTGCCAATCTCATGCTCAACCAACGCTAGAATAATTTCTGTGGGCAAGAGGGTAATTAGATCTCGACCCAAAATAACATCCATCGCCTTTTCGAGAGGCATAAAGCCTCTGTACCTCTGTTTCAGAAATGAAATAAGTTCCTTTTTCTTTTTTGGATTTTCTAGATCGCGATGAACACTTCTAACTATGTCCCCAACTGCAATATGAGCAATGTTATCTGCACCAATTGCTTCCATGAACATTTTTGAGTGAGTACCCTTTCCAGAATTCTTTTTACCCATCAGGAAAGCAACAAAAGTATTCTTCTTAAGATAGTTCTTTATTTTCTTTATCTCTGGGCCTGCTTTATATTTAAAATATTTCTGGCGTTGAGATGGATCTTCGAGTAAAAACTTTTTATACGGAGTTTTCTTAGTTTTAAATATTGGAAATTCAAAATCTTTCATAAGGTCTTTTGGGGGTATTAATTTTTACTGGCTTAGTGTAGCAGAATTAGATAAAAATTTCAATTACCACTTTAGTAAAGCAACATGAAATTAATCTCCCACAATACTCCAATTTATTTTTTACGGGTTTCAGCCCAGCTTGGAAACATCCTCTTTAATTCCGCCTTCTCCACAGAGCTAATACCATTATAAACATCGACCCATGGGGTAGTGATAGCCCGCTGAGCAGCAGATAGTTCAATCTCCCCATTACAAACTTTGCGATGCAGATAGTTTACAGTTAAATCCTTTTCTATAAATCCTGGACGTGGATCAGCGGCAAAGGGCCACAGATTGGCGATATCATTACTACCGCCTAGAGCCAATGGAATAAAGTGATCAAGCTCATAAGAACCAAACGTCGGTGGATATTGGATATTATAGGAACGATAAACTTTTTTCTTCAGAGACACAGACACATCCCGAACAGTTTTAGTGTATCCTTTTATGCAAACCTCTTTGACAGTAACTTCAGGAAATATATCGCCAGGAGTGCATTCGGGATCGGGTAGACTGTTGTATCCAGTACAATTTTCTTCCTTTGTCCTTGTCTCTGGCAAAAACGGTCCCTCGTATGTAAACAAGGCTTGTTGATTCGAAACAGAAATGGATTGAGCGCCACCATAAAACCCAGTCATGAAAGCAATAAAGAATCCCACGCCCAACCAAACTAAATCTAAATACTTTATGCTTCGCGCTGATTTTTTTTGAGATAAGTTTTCCAAATACTTAAAATTATTAAAACATAAATTGCCACGAGGAGCACGGTCGGGAGATGTGTATTAATCGAGGCGAAGGGAAGTGAAGCCATCCACTTCACAATCTCTATCTGATAACCACCTAAAACTATTGCAATCAATCCAATAGCTTTGCCCAGTGGCACTAATATTAAACCGCCAATCCCCGTCAGAAAACCAAACAACATTACATAGGGCATGATTGGCAAAATTAAAATGTTAGCTGGCAGAGACACGAGCGAGAATGTGTGAAAGACATATGCCAGAAGTGGCGCGACCATAATCTGCGCTGAAATAGACATCAAAAGAGTTTCTTTAAGGCCTTTCCATTCAGGAAGTTTTGAAAATTTAGATTCAAGAATTGGATAAAGATAAATTAAACCGATTACAGCCAAAAATGATAATTGAAAACCCACATCAAATCTCAAAGAGAGAGGATCGAGAAAAACCATCACACCCGCAG
>JBBTYS010000085.1:0-8046 GCA_038078535.1 Patescibacteria group bacterium
TTTGAAACCGTCATGCCTGGGACAACCACAATTGACGCTTTTGGAGATGAATTAAAAAGAGGTCTCCGCCAGAAGATATTCAATAACTTACTAGAAACTGATTTAAGCCCTATCTTTTATGCGATTAGTGAGCAAGCTAAGAAAAGTCCTAAATTAATAGCTGGGTTGATTGATACCTATTTCAATGACCCGGCTCAAGCTCTGCGAGATTTTAAAAGTGTGTTAAATAATTAGAATCGAACTCTTGAGAACAGGTTATGGTTGAAAAAGCTCAGAAATCTTTTTCATAATTTCACTCTGCTGGCTACGAATTTCTTTGAGCTGATTTTGGAGTTGCTCAATCTTGGGATTAATTTCACTTGCCTTATCTTCTAAGTCAGCCCAATCGGCACTTAGTCGGCAATGCTGGTCAAGAATTTCTTGTAGAGGATTTGTCTGAGATGTCTCAGCCTTCGTCGGTCGCAAATTTGTCTGTCCTTCTTTTTCTAGCATAAAATTGTTAGTTATTTGATTATATTGTTAGACTAATTAACTAAGAGCTTGAGCTAACTCGTCAAACATAACTTTTGTCTTTTCGTCCGTCGGAGCCTCTACCATCACTCCGTCATCTCAGTGCATTGCAGAGTACCAATCGTCTTTAGTCCCGATAGCACATCCAGAGATTCTTCCGCCTTCATATCCAAAAGTACTACTGGGCAACATGAAGTGTTTTAACTGGGCAGTTAGTCCATCTTTAGAGATTGTAAGCCATTTTCCATCGTTAGATTCTACGGTGTAGCCAAGAGATTCAACAACCTTTGCTCGGGCGTCTTGAAAAGCGTCTATCTGCTCATTAGTAAATTCTCGTCTCGTTGGTTGCATGCCCCGCATCTTTTCAGCCATTGCAATAGCTTCGTCCATTTTTCCTTCGGCCATGAGTTTAGTGGCTTCAGCGAGTTTTTGATCATAACTCGCTTCCTCGTTATTTTCTTGTAGAAAAGGCAGTAACTCGCTAAGGGTTTTGCGGCTCTCGTTTTGCTGAGATGGTTTTTCGATGGTCATAATATTAGTATTATACTATTCCGCTTATTCTAAGCAAGCCGAAATTCCATTGCAACTTCGGTGATGTTATAGGGTGGTCCGCAGAAGTGCTCTTCCAGGGGAACATACCCAAGACTTTTATAAAAACCTTCTGCGCTCTTTCTGGCCGAAAGGTTAATCTTTTTGAGTTTCAGGTCTCGTGCTTTATTATGCAGGACCTCCATCAACTTTCGGCCTATGCCTTGTTTCTGATACGACTCGTCAACCCCAACAAAGTCTATCTCGCAATCGTTTTTAGCAACTAACAATCTTGCCGACCCAATAATACTAGTAGTGTTCTCGTCAACAACAATTACCCTATGACTTTCGGCTTCCTTGTCATCAACTTCGGTACCTGGAGCTAACCCGAAAGGTTTTCTATTCAGCTTCCACCTAAGCTGGTACATCTCTACAAGTTCTGACTCTAGTGGTTCTCGGATAGTAATCATAGTTAAGCAATAAAATTATTTAGGGCTCAAAGAAACCATAAGCGCTAAATGGTCAGAACCAAATGCAATTGTGCTGGCGTTACTAGATTTCCAGTGAGCAGGTATGAAGATGTGGTCAAGGGGTTTTTGAAAGAAGCGTGGTAAGAAAGTTGGACAAGTTAGTTTTTCTTGTGTGTCAGCAGAAATAAGGCCGATACTTTTAAAATCAAGATTAGAAGATATTACAGCTTCGCTTTCATTCCAGTCTCCAACAAAAACAACTTCACTTCCTCGGTTCCTCTCATTTTTAGCTAGGGTCGCAATATAAGCGATTTGTTTATTAAACATATCCGGGTTGCGATACGCCAAATGCATCCCAAAGACCGAGACACCGTTTAAGCGAATGCCAGCCATGCCAGCACCACTACCCATAACTTTTCCTTGAGGGAATACGCATTGGATTATCTCCGACGGTTCCTTGCTAGCAATGAGGGTTGATATACTTGCGCCTGGATAATGGCCACCGATTCCCCAAGTAGTAGTTTTAAAGCCTAGATCGCGGAGTCTTTTCTCCATCTCATCTTTATATACTTCGTATACCACCTCGTTGAGAACTAAAATATCAGGCAAAGTCTTTTCTATCAGAGTAAAGATTGGCTCTAAATGTTTGTTCTTTTTAGTATACTTAACTCGTTTTGCTTCTGAGATCCCCAAACCTCCTAGCCATGGCATAAATTCGTAAGTTAGTATCCGTAGGCCGTGGATGTGAATATGGTGCCATATGCTTGAAGCAAATTTATCCATACCCTTGAAACCATAGGCGATATTAGCAGTGAGTATTTTCATTTTAAAAAATAGCAACCAAGAAGTTTCGAGCTAGGAAAACAATAGCGATAAGGATAAGAATTCCTAACGCAGACTTCCAAGAGTTGTACTCGTGACAAGGATCTGGCCATTTCCAACCACGAAACATAACGAACAAAAATATCTCGTCGACAAACAATCCTACACCCACAGCATACATAAAAAGATTATTAAAAACTAAAGCTAAAACAATCAGTCCTAAGCCGTACATATAGTGGTGCAACCGGAATCCCTTTATGGTGGGACAGCTAAGCCTAGTTTCCCAAAGCCACAAGCGTGTGATGGCAATAGTTGTGATAAAAATTAAGAAAAAATGGTTAGCCATTACACTTTAGTTTATAGTTACTCCCATGGGTTATATTGCTAAAGTCATAAGGTGTTGCTTCTTTTTGCCGAACAAGGCCACGGTTTTAAATTTAAAATAGTCAGCATAATACTTTGAATTAGGAATGCTGGCACTTAAGATAATAAGTCCATCTTTCTTTCGCTTTTTAATATCAGCGATAATTTTCGTAACCAGCATTTTGCCGATGCCTTGCTTCTGATGCTCCGGTAACACATTAACCCAAAATATCTCATACGCATCGTAGTCCATCCAGGATTGGATATAGCCTGCAAATCCAAGAATCTTCTCCTTGTCTTTGGCGACAAAATAGGTGGGCTTATTGTTGGATTTACCAAACATTTCTTTTAGTTCGGGTGTTGCTAATCGCTGATATTGTCTAGAGTAATTTTTACCAACAATATTAGAGGCTTTTCCAATCTCTCTTTTCTTCAGAGGCGAGACTTGTATTTTCATAGCATCGGCGAAATACTTTTTGAATAAATATAGCAGTTTTTAGCCTATTTAACCAGTAGTCTCCTCTGAGGAGAGTTAGTATTGTGTATAATTCTTTTACGATTCCGTGATAGAATTGAGGTAATGAAAAGTTCCATTATTGGACTTACTAGCGACCGATTGATACGCAATACTCTACGGGAGAGGCTTAGTCATAGCCACGAAGGGCAAGCTGACACAAAGATAATTGAAGAGTTTGGTGTAGCTCATGGGGCGGCTCGTGTGGACGTTGCGGTGGTCAACGGCTCTATTCACGGATACGAACTTAAAAGCGATCTGGACACTCTGTATCGCTTGCCCGAACAGATGAGGATATACAACCTTGTCCTAGACTATGTAACTCTGGTAGTTGGTAAGCAACACTTGCGAGAAGCTTTTAATATTGTTCCTGATTGGTGGGGCATCACCATAGCTAAATTTTCTAATTCGTTTGAAGTTTCGCTTTGTGATATTCGTGAATCGGAACAGAATCCAAAGCAAGATAAAGTTGCTATCGCAAAACTCTTGTGGAGGGAAGAAGCTTTAGAAGCTCTAGAGAAAGCTAATGAGGCAACAGGTATACGTTCAAAGTCTAGACAAATAATCTACGAGAAGCTTGCCGAAGTTTTAGACGAACATACTCTAAAGAAAACCGTCAGGAGTTACCTATGCTCTAGGAGACACTGGAGAGTTGAGATATAGCACATACTAGATGGTGGTTAATTCCTGCGGTGAGCCAAGTTCTCGCACTTCCCGTTTCTTTACTATTTAAATCTTTTGATTTCTCTGCGATATAGCCATCGCCGTAGCTAAAGTTTTCTCCGAAGAAATCAGCATGCTCTTTTAGCAGTCGGGCATTGGCCAAATATTGTGAGTGATTCTTTTTCGCACCACCTTGCCCACGCATGATTAGCCACCTATCTTTTAATGTGTAGCGTATACTCGCACTAGGAATTGCTCCACGTACAGGTTCTCGATATATAGGGTGAAGAATTGTATAGTCGCCAAAAGATGGTTTTCTTTTCAAGTTTTTATTTATTTCTTTAAGCCAGCCAGACCATTCATAGCGTTCAATAGTATCAGCTCCGATAAGAAACTTACTTAAATCGGGAGGGAACGAGCCACCAATAAGGGTAAGGGTTCTCCATTCTTTTAAGTCAGGAATGTTAGCTAGCCCAATTTCAGTGCTATCGCCTTCACCGATAAGTCCCTGGTCAACTAATAAGTCAATGTCTTTTTTAAGTAGTCCGCTTTTTGCAACAAATTTATCAATATCATCAGCAAAGGATGGGCTATTTAATTCTAAAGGCGATAATCTAAGACAGAGACCATGTTTCCCTTGCTTGGCAAACTTAATTGCAACAGCTCGGGTTTTTATGTCAGATTCAAAATCAATCACAGGAATAATATTTACAACAGGAATCATAAACAGGTCCAGGTTAGTTCCGAGAGCAAGTAGGCGTTCTAATGCTTCTGCTCTGATTGAGCCGTCAATCAGGCGCATATCAATAAAGACTGGAGTTCTACCCCAGTACTTTGATATTTGTTCTGGCATTTCCAATATTGATAACTGAAACTTATTAATGGATTCTTCTCGTTGCTCTTCGGGAGTTTTTGCTTTCTCATCTTGCTTTGGGGCTTTTGGTTGCGGCATTATGAACTCAAAAACAGGAGTTATCATTTCTTTTTCGCTTGGCTTCAATTTAAGCAGAGCGTCTCTTTCGGCCGCTTTCCAACGCAATATCGGTACGTAGTGTTTATGGTCAAACATATATTTAATCCCAGGTTTTATTAGGGAAATATTGTCTTACTTTGGCTTGGTTCACGATAGATCCCAGATATTGATACTGGTTGCCCTCTTGTCTCATTTTGCCCGCAACAATCGCCACATGGATACCAAGTTCTTTGGCTAAGCTTTCAGCGGCAAGAGGTGACGGAATTAATCTGGCAGGGCTATTCTGCCACTTATTCTCTGGTACTAGAGCTTCTTTGGCATATTTATCCGCTTCTTCTTCAAGCTCATTTTTAGATTCTGGGTTATCAAGGTCATCGTAAAAGAGATTGATGCCAGAATCATAATGTAATGCTATGTGAGCCAGTTCGTGCATGAGAGTAAACCAGAAATTATCCAATCGGTCATGTCTAAGGCTCATACCGATTATGGGATGACTTTTATTTTCCAAAAGGACAATCCCATCTACATAGGTTTTGGGAAAATGTTTTTCTATCACAAGGCCGATACCGTATTCTTTAAGAAAGGCTACTGCCTCAATTGGGCCATTCGGCCTAGAACTTAGTTGAACAACTTTTTGCATGAAAGGTAAGCCAACAATTCCTTTTTTATAAGTCTTAGTGAATTTTATTTTCTTGCCCTCGTTGGCGATATATCCAACCCAAGCCAACATAGCTTGTTTATCCATAGTGCGATAAGTTCTATAACTTGTCTTACGCAACATAGCAAATACTTGTGAAGTAGAACCCAAAGAACGGAAGAACGTATCTAAAATATTTTTGGCGTTGTACGCAGTTAAAGATTTGCCAAAGTAACCTCGTTTTTCCATTTCTTTCAGGGGGAAAGATTGGGATGGGATATTTTCTGTATCACGAAATTTATCCGATTCTTTTACTAAGACTTTTGCCGGGATACCAAGGCCAGATTGAAGAGAGCGTATCATGGCTAAGGTAAGGGGGCGTTTTCGGGAAAGAATTTCTGATACTTTACCTCTGCTACCGATATATTTAACCAAGTCTATCGGTTTTAAGTTGGCTTGCTCCATGCGAAATAGAATCGCATCAATCGGATCGGGTAAAGATTCCGGTATTACTTTTGCTTCGTAGTCTTCAACAAGAGTTCCGAGAAGACTAAGCTTTTCTCCATCGTCAGAATCAGGAGTTGGGTTACGGCTCATTAGCTCTTCCACAAGAGATAGTGCCTTTTTGTAATCTTCCTCGTTTTGTATGACTTTTATTTTGTCCATGATATTTTTAGCCGCTACCACCTCATGTACTCTTGGTGAGTACCGACAGCTATGATTAAAACGATTCCGTTGGGGTAATCCACCCTAATCTTTATTCTGTATTTGTTTCCCTTTATATTAAAGATTACATGGTTATCTTTTAAAAAACTGGCACTAGCATATCGGTCTTTAATATCTCGTGGGGTTCGCCAAGTAGCTTCTTCTGTTTCTGCCAGCCAGGAATCAATCCGAGAGCAAGCGTCGGGATGAGCCTGCTTGAAATGATGAAGCTTTGTTTTGTGTAGGACTTTCATTGCTGGTTGTTGGTATTGCTGTCATATATGTTCCCAATACGGGAATACTATTACAGCCAAACGAAAGTGTCAATGTTCATAACTAATAAACCCACCTACCCATAATTATCTACTATATACTCTACAAGCCTATATAGCGCCTTATCAGAGGCGTTGTAGGGCTATTAGAGAGCCGATCTGCGCTGAACTGGTATATCATTGGATATATGATAAACCCACATTCCATAGGAACTCTGATTGTCTAAAAGCAACTATTGAGTTTCAGGAGGAAGACATCCCAACGTATCCAATATCTCTCTTAATACAACAACCAACTGATCCTGTGATATGTCGGGTTTCTTTGCTTGTTCCTCTGAAATAAACCTAGCAAGAGCATCTACGTGTGCTTCGGTTGTGTCATATTCATTGAAACATTTAACATAACTGTACTCTCGTTTAATGTCGGCAAGTTTTAAGGAGTCAGTTATCTTCTGCCTATTGCTACTATCTTCAATTTTATCAAACGAAGATTCAATATTTGCTCCTACATCTCCTCTGGGGTTAGCATGGAATATAAGATAGCCGATACTAGTAAGGATCAGAACGGCGAAGATATGATATTTATATTTCAGGAGTGTTTTCATTTTCTGTTCTTGCGGGGTTATCTAATTCTTTTTAATTCAAAAAACTTCTCTCCCACCTTATAACCATATTCATCTTTTGTAATTTCCACGTTGCATTGTTCAAATTTAATTCCTCGTCTCTCAAAGTATTGATGGCTTCTCAGCTCCCTGGCTATTGGCCCGTTATAGAAACTTCTTGGATTTGCGCCAGGGTTACTTTCAAGATGGTGTTCAATATACACTTTTCGTGGGATGTGAAAAGTTGAACCGATCGGTATGTTTTTATCAATTACTTCACTCGCCAAGAAAGTTAAAAATTCGCTGTAATACCGATAACAATTTATTCTTTCTCTGGTTCTAATCGGTTTGGGTTCTTCGGGTTCCTCAATTCCAAATGGCGATTCATCTTGTGGACGTAAGGGTGGTTTTGGCAAAGTTAAACCCAAATTGTAAATTAGCCAAGTTTTAGGTTTTTTGACTAACCGGATAATCAGACTAATAAGGCGTTGTAGCCATACAATAATTTTTTTCATATAAAAGATATTACTCGTTTAACAAAACACAAAGCCCGCCACAGGAGCTCTACCCTTTCGGGCAGACATATGAGTTTCCCCATATGACCGGTAAAGGAACCCTGCGACGGGTTGTCTATCCTCTACCGGTTTTTAGCCATGCTCGACAGATTCTGCCGAGTTTAGGCCCCTACATATTAAACTATGGTTTCATTATGCCACCACACTTGCGAAAAGACAAGGAAAATAGTAATTTCTAGACATGGAAGCCAAACCCTCCGCTACCGATCAAGATAAAATAGATATATTCGTTAAACTCCTGCCCGAAACGTCAGTAGACGATTTTTTAAATGGACAATTATACAACGGTTTTTATCGTCTAGCATCTTCGGATATGCTCCGAGATTACCAGGAATACTGCCAAAGTGTTTTCTCTAGATTCAAGGATGAAAAACTAGCCCAAACTCAGACAAGGCTAAATATACGCCTTAGT
>JBBTYS010000086.1:0-4777 GCA_038078535.1 Patescibacteria group bacterium
CCATAACTTTGCCCTCACCGCTAAAGGAAACTGTATTAGTGGTGGCAGAGGTATTTCGAACATGGTTCATTTGAACCAATAAGAAAAGTGCCAAAACTAGCATAACCAAACTTCCCATACGAACCAACTGTCGAAGTGATGTATCCATTATGTTTGTATATACGAGCGAACTAGGAATTATGTTACAGGCATGAATTCCGAGGCCACTAATTAATTTGACTGGTACTTAGAGCACCATTTATGGTATACATGATATCACATTATGCCCAGCTAGTGAGAATCCGACTAGTTTTGCTTGCTCTCACCAAAGGGCATAATAAAATTATAAAATAATAAGTTAATCCAGGCATTGTTATTTTGTGAGGCAAAACACAAAGAGCATGTCAGATTCCTACTACTGGGTATGAAAAGAGGTATCGTTGCAGTTTTACACAATCTTCGAAGTCGAGAAAATGTCGGTTCGATTTTTCGTACAGCCGATGGGGCTGGTGTTTCAAAATTGTATCTCTGTGGCACCACACCCTGTCCGCCTCATGAAAAAATATCCAAGACTGCCTTAGGAGCAGAGGATTCAGTGGCTTGGGAATATAAAAAACAAACTTGGAAAGTCATAGAACAGCTCAAAGAAGAAGGTTACGAAATCGTGGCTTTAGAAAAAACCAAGAATGCCGAGAATATTTTTTCATTTAAAACTAGTAACAGAGTAGCTCTAGTGGTCGGGAACGAAGTTGATGGGATTAGTTCAAGCATATTAAAGCGCTGTAAAAAAGTAATGGCCATACCCATGTATGGCCGTAAGGAGTCGTTGAACGTCTCCGTCGCTTTTGGCATAGCCACTTATTGTCTTAGGAAGGCATAGTGATGCCCAGTCTTTCATAGGTAGCTTTCACAGCTTTTCTGCACCCTTCGTAGTCATGCCATTCACCACGAAGAATTTCTACAACGCCCACCATGTGGAAGTGCGTGGAGGTTCTTTCGTGGCTCGAAGTCACAAGTCCATCTATCTTGATAATTTCTTGTACTCGGTAGTTCTTTTCAGCGGTGGCGTAGATGGGTGTTACGCCACTTGACCAAGCCCAGCCCATTCTTTCAGCAACGTGGCGTTGCCAGACGTATTGGTCATTGGGGATGGGATGATCGCCACGGTCACCCAAGAATGGTGCTTCTTGGGTCTCTTCGATAGATAGGACCGAAGAGAGAACCAGTTCGTAGGATTTCTCCCCAGAGACTCCGGCTAGTTGAGAGGGAGAGGCCTTTCCAGAAAGATTACTCCAGCCTTCATTCATCTTGTGGAGCACTGAGTGCCAAGCTACATCGCCTCGATTTTCACCGAGCATGGCTTGAGCAATCTTGGTCATGAGCTCTTGGTCAGGCGCAACCAGGACACGAACAAACTCACCGACAACGAAGAGAAGGCCGTCCATCTTGTCGGAGGTGTAGGCTTTCTCACGCACTCCGGTTTGCCAAGTGATTTTAAAGTTCGGCATACGCACGTCCACTCCTTAAGCAAGACTTTATCACAAGTATATTTAAGTATCAAATATAATAAAGTTATATAATATTGTTGAAAAATGTATTAAACTTTATGAATGTATATAGAACTTCATAAATTAGCCTTAAAATTATTTTAAAGAAGGCGGATGTTCTTAATATAGATAATTGAGTTATAATTAAGACTTAAATATATCCACACTGATGATTACCCCAAATAAGACATTTGAGCTTAAAACCCTTAATTCAGGCTATGCCTATATATGTGGGGTGGACGAAGTGGGGATGGGTTGTTTGGCTGGACCGGTAGTAGTTTGTGCTGTTAAGGTAGGTAAAGAATTTTATGAAAAAGGTTTGGTAGGAATTCGCGATTCAAAACTATTGTCAGAATCCCAGCGCGAGAAACTATACAAGACATTGATAAATGAAAAAAGTCTCTCTTATAGAATTTCTTTGGCTGATTCTAAAAAAATAGATGAGATAAATATCTACCAAGCCTCGATGTGGGCGATGCGAGAAGCAATTAAAAAAGTTTTAGGATCGTCTTCCCAAGCTATCGTTTTGGTCGATGGCAACAAGAAGATTCCCAACCTCTCTTATGAACAAAAAACGGTCGTGAAGGGAGACCAAAAAGTGTTCGCGATTGCCTGTTCATCCATCATCGCAAAAGTTTACCGAGACAGGATGATGAAACAGTACTCCAAAGTTTATCCTAACTATGGATTTGAACAACACAAAGGATATAGCACTATACTACATCAAAAACAACTTAATAAATTAGGGCCTTGCCCCATACATAGGCGTTCTTTTCGGCTTAGATACTAGATTATAGAGTATTTAATAAAAGATATTATTTTTCTAAATATTTGTTGCTATGAGGTTTATATTTAAATAGGCTAGATGTACTAGGGGCATTAAAGTATAGACCTAAAACATTACTAATATGTTTGTGAAAAAGTTGTCAAATCGGTCACGAAATATGGCCCAGAAATACGCCATTACTGTGCATAGATAAGTGGAAAGAATCTCCTCTCTTTGTTAGCATGCAGATATGTCAAAAATAGCTATCAATGGGTTTGGAAGAATTGGACGCGATTTCTTTAAACTGGCAATCACTAAACCTGAATTGGAACTAGTGGCCATTAACGACCTCGGTGATTTAAATGACCTTGCTTATCTTTTGAGGCATGATTCGGTTTATGGAAACTATGAGAAAGAAGTTTCAGTGAAAGACCCCCCCGAGCTGGCCGGGGTAAGTGGGAAATTAATTGTCGACGGTAAAGAGTATTTATTCCTCCAAGAAAAGGATGCGACTAAACTGCCATGGGGGACTTTGGGCGCAGATATTGTAATTGAATCTTCCGGCGCTTTTGAAAGCTTTGAAAAGGCTTCGGCTCACAAGACTGCCGGCGCCAAGCATGTGGTTTTGACTGCTCCAGCTAAAGACGAGGATAATTTAGATGGCAAAACAGTATTAATGGGCATTAATGAAGAAGAACTAAAGACTTGCTCAGTCTCTTCCAATGGTTCTTGTACTACCAATTCCGCCTCTCCAATTATGCAGATACTCATGGAAAAGATTGGAATTAAGAAAGCCTTTTTAAATACAGTCCACGCCTATACCGCAACTCAATCTATCGTCGATGGTCCGACCAAAGGCACAGATTATCGTCGGGGTCGTTCAGCCGCAGTTAATATTTCGCCTTCGACTACCGGCGCTGCGATTGCAGTTGCTCGGGCTATCCCAGAATTAAAAGATAAATTTGATGGCATGGCAGTGCGTGTGCCGGTCCAAGATGGCTCTCTTTCAGCTATAACTTTCGTGGCCTCTCGACCGACTACTAGGGAAGAAATAAATAGCATTCTCCAAGAAGCTGAGAAAGAACCACGTTGGCAGGGCATATTTAAAACTACCACCGATCAGCTTGTCTCGACAGATATTATAGGTGAGGCTCATGCGGCGGTGGCTGATTTGTCGTTAACAAAAGTCGTCGATGGTGACCTTTGCGCTGTTTATTCTTGGTACGACAACGAGTTTGGCTATACTAACTCGCTCATTCAGCACGTTCTTCGTGTTGCAGAGGCGATTAAATAAAAGCAATGAATCTTCTTATTATTGTGGTGGTCCTTCTTCTGTTGGTGGGTCGTGAAAAATTACTCAACGAGTTGCATTTTTTGAATGAAAAAGGGAAGAAGGTATTTGGGCCAATTCTTTGGATTATTTTACTTGTTCTAATTGTTTTATATCTTCTCTAAGTGATAACTCGTCATCATAAATATCTAAGTGTCATTGGGTGGTATGGGGCAGTCGCCGCTATAGTTGGTTATTTTTTAATTAACTTCGCAGGCGTTGAAGTTCATAGCCCGCTCTTTCTGTATTTGAATTTATCGGCCATTTTATCTATCGCTTTTGATAGTTTGAGACATAAAGCCTATGCATCAACCTCGATTAATCTTATCGTCGCAACCTTAACGGTCGTTAGTATCGTTAAGTTTCTTTTCTAAATGTAACAGCTATTTAAAACATGATAAGACTCATTACATATTCAATTCTGGGAGCGATAATAGCGGTATTTCTTGGACTTGTTTTTCATGTTGGTCAATGGATAGGTTCTGGCAACCTAAGCATATTAGGAGTGATTGTACTCGGCGCAGTTATAGGACTTTTGTTTGGAAACAGATTAAATAAAAAAGCATAAGTGAGCAATTATATTTCTGAAGATAAAATTCAAGAATTGGAAGAAAAGGCGAACGAGGCTCGGGAGCTTTTGATTGAGATGTTGACCGAAGCAGGTTCTGGCCACACGGCGGGGCCGTTGGGGATGGCTGATATTTTTACTTCTCTTTATTTTCAGGTTTTAAATCATGATCCAAAGAATCCAGAAATGCCTGATAGGGATAGATTGATACTTTCAAATGGTCATATTGTGCCGATTCGTTATGTGCTTATGGCTATGTCGGGTTTTTTCCCAGTTGAAGAACTCAAGACCCTTAGAAAATTCTCCTCAAGGCTCCAGGGTCATCCAGAACGCACGAAACTACCCGGACTGGAAACAACCTCAGGTCCACTAGGTTCGGGGCTTGGGCAGGCTTGTGGCATTGCTTACGGCGCTCGTATGGATAAGAAACAGTTTAGGACTTACTGCATTATGTCTGATGGTGAGTATAATGCTGGAAACACTTGGGAGTCATTATTATTTGCTGGAAAAAACAAACTTTCAAATTTAACTGCGATAATTGATAGGAATAATATTCAGATTGATGGCATGACTGAAGATGTTATGCC
>JBBTYS010000087.1:0-1246 GCA_038078535.1 Patescibacteria group bacterium
CGTGGGCGATGGTCCAGAAAAAATGATTGCTTTAAGCACTGAGCTTGGAGGTATCATGTGCCCAGATTGTTTTTTATCTGGTTGACGAGGAATTATGTTGGATAAAGCCGACCTCGGTTTATTGACTGGTGCAGCGACTCCCGATTCTTCTAATCGAGGATCCTTGATTTCCAAGAGCGGAAATCGGGATAGGCATTCAGCGCTAGATACATTTTTTGAATATACAGTTGGCCGAAAAATTAACTCTCTTAGCTTTTTTTATCAAGTCTTAAACGCATAAGCTGAATCATGCTATTATATTAGATATGCTAGGTAGTGAAAATTCGACTGGTTTTGCTAGACGCTTAAACTTAGAATAACTACCTAGACTTATATAACACAGACAATCGTCATACAATGCTTTGCTAGGCAAAACAGAAGCGTATGTCGAATTTCTACTACCTAGTATGGCTGATAATCAACCCCTACCTAATGGCTTTACGACAGCGCCTCTGACTCCTCCTAGCCCAGAGCCTGTACTTCCCCATCGTTATATGACCCATAAAGCTTTAATGTGGCTGAGTGTCACAGCTGTGGCTCTGGGCGTAGTTAGCGTGCTTTTGTTTTTCTTTGGTGGTTCTTCGTTTACAGAAAGCAAAGTTCTTTTAACCGTTGAGGGACCAACTCAGGCTTCCGTTGGTGACGAAATTATTTACAAAGTTCATTACGAGAATAAAACCAAAACCACACTTCATCATTTAAAATTATCTTTTAATTATCCAGACGGTTCAGCGATTGTTGAAGATGGTAAGATTATTAGTAGTGCCGGTAATACTCAGACTAGCGACGAAGAAGATTTGAAAGCTGGTGAATCTCGAGACAAAGAATTTCACGCCTTTTTGATTGGTGAGAGGGGTAATATAAAAACAGCCAAAACTAAATTAGTTTTTGATGCAGGAAGTATTCGTTCTTCTTTTGAAAAAAATGCTCAAATTTCGACGACAATTTCAGACGTGCCAATTGCACTTACCTTGGTTGGGCCACCCACTTCTGTATCTGGTCAAGCTGTAACTTATCTTTTAGATTATAGAAATAATTCTGCGGATGACATTTCTGATTTGCAGGTCAAATTAACATATCCAGATGGATTTACTTTAACTAAAACTTCACCGAGTGCGGGTTCTGGAAATAATACTTGGAATTTAGCATCGGTGAAAAAGGGTGGCGGTGGCAGGATAACTATCCAAGGCACTTTGAGTGGCAGAGA
>JBBTYS010000088.1:0-2718 GCA_038078535.1 Patescibacteria group bacterium
GCCCTGTGAAGGCATTGGTTGCGGGTGCAAGTCCCGTCGGGGACCCATGAGTTATAAAAAGAAAAAATTAAAGAAGAGCAGACTTAGTCGGCTCAAGTATCGACTTGGGCAGATTGCGTATGCCTTTCTTCGAAAAGCATCGGTTCGTTTACAAAAATTCATTTCAACAAAGGGACAGAAAGTCACCATGCTTAATTTGGCAAAGGCCCTAGAAATCTTAAAGAGATATGATCGGATGGTCCGCAACCCTGATCTTATAAGTCTTGAGCAAGCAATTACTTCTCAAGTAGAAAAAGAAGGCCAACTGAATTTGTGTGTTTTTGTTTGTCCCAAGTTCAATACAAAAGCACTGTTCACTTCTCAACCGGAAAACTATATGCCGGTAGATGTGGCTACTTTTGGTCTCTTTGAAGACAGGATAACTAAAATCATTTCGCTAAAAAAAGAACTCATGAAAGCTGGCCTACCGACAAAGATCAACTTGGTGTTGGGAGATAATGATGCAGAGGAGTATATATTTCCCTTCGCCAACTCTTTCAGGGTCGACACTTCAGAATATAAACAGAGACAGCAACAATATCGAGTTGCTTTTGAAGAAAAGTGCCGTACTCTATTTGGAGAAAAAGGGAGCGTGGTCTGGTCACTGGCTGAATTTGGTGTTGTCATGGACGAAAAAGAACCAACCATTTCGGCAAATAACCTCAAAAAAGAAATGGAATTTTTTGGATGGCTATTTTCAGCCAAAGGTCCTTATCGAGGGAAATTAAACTTCTCCGAGCAGGTACTTACTGAGATGGCTATTCGTAAATACCGACTATATGGAGCACAGGGTAAGTTCCTCGAAATGCTGGGTGGGATCTTACTACAAACAGAAGGTCCAGGAGTTTGGCTCGAACGAACTCAGATGCTCAGATGCACTGGCTCATCATCAATTCCTGCAATTTACCCTTGGATCAGACAAGAAGAAATAAAAGAGATGATGCAAGAGGTGAGATAACGTCCCTCCAAAGGCGGGCAAGCAAGCCCGCTTTTTCTTTTCTATAAAATTAGAGCGTACTGCGAGGATCCAAATCTATTAACCAAGGGCTGGGGACATACTTAAGAAGTTCACGAGGTATGAAGTCAGGGGCAATTTTTACGATGATCGTGTAGGTGAATTGGCCTTTTTCTTTTTTCATGAAAAGGGGAGAGCTCTCAGTGATTTTAATTTTATCTTTGGCTTGAATGTGGGCGCTGGCCATTTTAAGTTTTTCAATAAGTGATCTTGCCGAAGTAACTACTTTACTACTGTTCTTGTGGCTGTAAGTTAACTTAACTAACCGACAGAATGGGGGATACCAGAAGGCTTTTCTAGTATTTAATTCATCTTCGTATAAATCATCATATTCATGTTGAGCTAATTTCAACACCAGTTCTTTTTGGTGGAATGTTTGAACAATAAAGTTGCTTGGTTCGAAATCTGCCAATTTTTCCATTTGGTACCAAAGTCTTTCGGTTGTTTGAAAGTCAGACCCAAACAAGAGTGCGTCTAGGCGGGGGATTATTATCGTGTCAAATTTTAAATCGTAGCCATAACTAAATACTTTTTGGGTGGCGATGAGAATGCTGGGACCTGACTTCTTAATTTCTGAGACTACTTCATCTTCTTCAGTTTGGTTTTGGGTGATATCACTATCCATAATTAAAATCGGAGCTTTTGGAATTTGATCATAGGCCATCATCTTTTGTAGTTGTTCAAATATCTTTTGACTACCAGCAGGTCCAGTAGCCTTAATCTGAGAGCTGTGACAATTGGGGCATGAGTTCGGATAATTTTGAGTTTTACCACAACGGTGGCAGGCTAAATATAGGCTTGTGCCCTGATGAATTCGCATCGGAATATTGCAGTCTGTGCATTTGAATGAAAAGCCACATTTTTGACAGAGCAATATGCCTGAATACCCACGACGTGAGGAGACTATTAGTATTTTATTTTTGTTTTCTAGGCCTCTTTTAATCGATTCTTGAGCTTGAGCAGAAAATATTCCAACATAGCCTTGTTTAAATTCAGCAGATAAATCTATCGTTAATAATTTGCTTGACCAGGGCCTCATTGAATTACTAGATTGGATTTCTTCGTTTGACAGTTTGTGGTAAGCAGCTACTCCAAGTAGGGGTGATATTGAGATTAGGCGTGCATTATATTGACTGGCTATCACCTGAGCCAATTCCGGAGTCCAGTATTTGGGACTTAGGTCTGATTTGTAGAATTCATGAAGTGGATCTATAACCACGATTCTTTTTAAATTTATGAATGGCAGAAATAAGGCTTGGCGAGTTCCCACAACAACTTGAATTTTATCTTCAGCAACTTGATTCCAAATCTCGTAGTATTCTTTGTTTGATGTGGCCGAGGTTATAACAGCGGACTTCAGACTTGATAATTCAGATTTAAAATAAGAAATATAAGAAGTGTCCGGCACTAATATTAGTGTTTGGCCTGCATTGCCGGATTTGAGCAGAGATAGTATGTGTTTCCCTGAATTTTTAGCTCGAGCAATAATCCAAGAGGCTGGTGGTCGTGTTAACTCAGGTTTCACAGAGCTGGTAGTTGTTATGGGGTAACGGAGTTTTAAGAAAAAAGGTGGTAAAACGGCCTTCATGCATAGGCCGAGAGGTGCTACGTAGTATTGGGCAATCCAAAGTGCAATTTTGAATTGCCATTCTGCAATAGCTGGT
>JBBTYS010000088.1:2728-9752 GCA_038078535.1 Patescibacteria group bacterium
TAGCTGGTTCAGCTGAAAATATTTTGTTAACCCTTTTTAGTTGGAAAAGAGATTTTTTAACTAAAATTTTCTGTTCTTCTAAATCATAAGAATCAATAACCGCAGCAAGCACGCTCCTATTGTTTAGTGGAACCTCAACTACGGCGCCCTTGGGTAGGTTTGAGTTGTGGTAGTAACTTAATATCTGAGGTGTTTGTGCTGGGAGTAGTGTTAGTGGTAAAACCTCGAGAACATACATCTATATAGAATACTGCATATGTGGGAGTAGACAAGTTGTTCTGTGAGCTCTTTCGGGGTATACTTAGGCTACAAATTAATGAATAAAAATGGCTCTACAGTTAAGGTTCGTATCGCTCCGTCACCGACGGGATTTCTGCATATTGGAACCGCTCAGTCCGCTCTCTATAATTGGCTCTTTGCTAAAAAAATGGGCGGAACTTTTTATTTAAGAATTGAAGATACTGACAGAGAACGTTCAACTAAAGAATACGAAGACAGCATATTGGGTGCTTTGGAGTGGCTTGATTTAAAATGGGATGGTGAAGTTGTAAGGCAAAGCGAACGTACACAGATGTATCGAAATGCGCTGGAGCAACTATTAAGTAGTGGCAAAGCTTTCTACTGCCATCATTCTCAAGAAGAATTAGAGGCTGAAAGACAGCGCCAAGAGTCTCTCAAAGAACCGCCACGCCATCAATGCAATCACAAAGATTTACCATTAGGCAAAGAGGGCGGTGGAATTATTAGGCTGGTGGTTGGTGATTCTAAACAATTGATATCATTTGAAGACCAAATTAAGGGTCACATTGAATTTAAAGCTGAACTGCTTGGTGATTTTAGTATTGCACGTTCGGTGAGCGACCCTTTGTATAACTTTGCTGCTGTTGTCGACGATGCTGATATGAATATAACTCACGTAATTCGTGGTGAAGACCATATTTCTAATACTCCAAAACAAATTCTTGTCTATGAGGCACTTGGAAAAACACCCCCACTGTTTGCTCACTTGCCACTGATGTTGGGTCCAGACCGATCTAAATTATCTAAGCGCCATGGTGCTATGGCAGTGATTGATTATAAGAAAGACTATTTACCAGATGCCATTATTAATTTTGTTGGTGGCTTAGGATACACATTTAGTAGTGATGTTTTGTCGAGAGATGAAATGATTAAGGAGTTTGAGCTTTCTAAAATTCATAAATCAGGGGCAATTTTTGATACCAAAAAATTAAATTGGTTGAATTGTCAGTATATTAAGAGACTTTCACCCACAGAATTTAAAGAAGTCAGCGGTATTAGCAAAATATCAGACCAGGCCGTGCCGTTGGTTACTGAGAGGCTGGAAAAATTAACTGATGCTGATAATTTTTCCTATCTGTGGCAGGAACCTGCGTACGATAAAAACCTCTTAATTTGGAAAACTTCTTCGTTTGAAGAAGTGAAGAATTCCCTTGAAAAATCTCTTAATATATTAGAGCAATCTGAAATGACCGATACGGCTCTACGTAACAAATTAGAGGCTTTGAGCGTAGACATAGGGAATAAAGGCTTAGTCTTTTGGCCTTTGCGTGTGGCTTTGTCTGGGAAAGATAAATCACCTGACCCAGTTCAGCTGGCCTGTGTTATGGGCAAAGAAGAATCAGTAAAGAGGATAAACAAGGCTTTGGAAACTTTAGGACAATAAAATATGAAAATTAATCGCAAAATTATTGCCATCTTTATTTTGACGTTTTTTGCGTTGGGGAACTCAGCTACTTTTGCTGAAACGACTGAACAAAAAGTGGCTCAGCTCAAAGAACAGATTGAACAACTTCAAAAACAACAAGAAGAATATCGAAACACAATAGCCCAAACAGAAGAACAGGCCCGTACCCTAAAGAGTCAGATTAAAAATATCCAGACTCAAATTTCTAGTCTTCAAAATCAAATACAATTAACTGGTAAACAGATCGATAAGACAGCTTTGGAAATTGGACAGACCCAAGAAAATATCACTGAAACTCAAACTAAAATTGATTATCAGAAAAGTACAGTCGGTGAACTACTTTTGTATTTATCAAAACGTGACAATGAAAGCTTGGTGGGAGTCTTAATGAAAAACGCTAATCTTTCGGACTATTTTAATAATGCCCAGTATGCGCTAACGGTTAATTCAAAACTCTTGGACTTAATAGGTACTCTTAAAGAGGAGGAGGAACAGCTTAATGACCACAAGGGTGATTTGGAATCCAAAAAAAACGAACTCCAGACACTGAAGGCTAGTCAAAGTGCCCAGAAGTCAGCGCTTGGCGGTGTTCAATCAGAAAAAAACAATCTCCTTGTTGCCACCAAAGGCCAAGAGGCTCAATACCAGAAACTTTTAGCACAAGCCGAGCAACAAGAGGCAGCTTTCTTCAGTCAATTGCAAGAATTAGAAGACAAGGTAATTAAGGGTGGTCTTTACATTGTGCACATTACAGCGACTACGCCATTACCAAAGAAGGGGACTAAACTTTTTCAATTGCCGGAAACAGGCGCTCGTACTACCCAAGGCTACGGCTGTACTAGCTATGCTCGTTGTGGTTCTAAAAAGGGCGCGTATCATGGTTCACCACACAATGGCATAGACTTCGCGTCTGGTATTGGCACACCAATACATGCCATTGGCGATGGTGAGATAATAGCCAATGGTGTTAATAATCCAGGTTGGGGCAATTGGGTTGCCGTCAGACATCCAAACCAAAATAATCTAGTTAGCATTTACGCCCATATGAGCTCACTAGCTTTCTTGCAAGTTGGTACACAAATTAAAGTTGGTGAAATTCTCGGCTTTGAAGGCAAGACAGGAAAGGCTACTGGTCCACACCTGCATCTTTCTTTATATAAAGACTTTTTTACTTATACTGATTCCAAAGGTGTTCTGTATTTCAATTATTTTGAAGGTAGTATAAATCCTTCGGACTATCTTTAATTAAAGATGAAAAATATTGTTATTGTCGGCGGAGGTTTTGGTGGAGTCCGTTGCGCTTTAGACTTGGCCAAAAATATACCAGACGATTTCAAGATTACTTTAGTAGATAGATCTTCTTCTCATGTCTTTACCCCTTCTTTTTATGAGGTGGCCTCTGCGTATCCAGAAGCTGACAGAAAGGGTGCCTTAAAATTAAGACAATGTGTTTCTGTGCCATACTCAACAATTTTTCTAAATAAAAACGTCACACACCTACAAGGCGAGGTTGTATCTATAGATACAACAGAGAAGGTAGTTTACATACAGGATAAGGGTGGCTTGCCTTATGATTACTGCGTCATAAGTGTGGGTAGTGAATCTACCGACTTTGGGACGCTGGGGGTTTCTGAGTACGCCTACTTTTTTAAAACTTTAGAAGATGCCTTATTGGTCAACAGAAGAGTCCACGAGCTCTTCCATACCTATTTAAATGGTTCAAGAAGCGGTTCAATCCAAATCCTTGTGGTTGGCGCTGGGTTTACTGGAATTGAGCTTGCTTCTGAAGTTGCAAGCTGTCTTCGACGATTAGGCAAAAGACATAGAATAAACAAGAAATTCTTTTCAGTAATGTTGTTTGAAGCTACTCCTCAAATGTTGCCGATGATTAGCACTAAAGAAAGACAAATCATATCTTCTCGACTAACACAGATAGGTGTGGGGATGTCAGAGCGCTCACCAATTGAGAGCGTCTCAGTTGACCACATCAAGATGGTGGATGGACACATAGCGAAAGGTGACATGATTATCTGGACAGCGGGAATTAAGCCCAGTAAATTATTGTCCAAAATTCCAGGCTTCACTCTTTCGCAACATGGTAAGGTTGAGGTAGATAAGTATCTTAACGTGAAAAATGAATCCAATTTGTTTGCTATTGGTGACTCTATTGAATATATAGATCCAGACAACAATCAACCTGTTCCAGCACTGGCTTACACAGCCGTGCAACAGGGCAAGGTTGTAGCAAAAAATATTTCAAAAATTATCAAAATAAACTTAAATAATTTAAGTAAAGAAGATTACCATAGATATCTAAAGATATATAAACCATCATATAGTGCTTGGATTGCTCCAGTGGGTGGTAAATGGGCTTTAGCTCATATAAATAAAGGGCTTTTTGTTTCTGGTTTTTTGGGATGGGTTTTTAGGTACTTAGTTGATCTAAAATACTTTATTTCCATACTACCAATTTCTAAAGCAATTCAGCTACTCAAAAAAGACATTTTTTTGTTCTCTCAGAACGATTAATGTTGATAACAAGTTAGGGCCAAAAGCTCAAAAGTGCTATAATTTATAAGGATAAATTGACTTCATGAAGTTCATGGAGAAAACAAATATTTACCCCTATTCATGACCGCACGAAGAGGTAAAAGAAATATTTTATTAAGAGTTCTAAGCACAACTATCATTGGGATATTTGTGTTTTTAAATATTTCTAGCGTTGGTGCAGCAGTTCCACACATTTTAAGCTTCCAAGGTAGACTCACAAATGCTTCAGGTGATCTCTTGGGTGATTCTGGTACAAATTACTATTTCAAGTTTTCAATTTACAATGCTTCATCAGGTGGCACAGAACTTTGGACATCTAGTGCTTCCGGCATAACCATAAAAGTTACTCAAGGTGTCTTCAATACACTTCTTGGAGACACGACGGCTGGATTCAATGCAATCAATTTAGATTTTGATTCGAGTAGTCCCTACTATCTCGAAATTCAAGTTTCTTCGAACAACACTGACTTCGAAGTACTAACACCTCGTCAGAGAATCGTTTCTTCAGGCTTTGCGGTTAATGCGGACACCGTTCATGGTGGCCGTTTCTTAAATGCTACAGGAGTTGGTCAGTTTGGTGGCTTAGCTACAGTTTCATATTCTCGCTTTGGAACGGCTGCAACTTCACATGGGCTTAGTGGAGCTTCAGACGTGCTTATCAACGGAATGTTTGAAACTGATGGCCAAGCCTTTTTCGATTCTTCTGCTTCAGTTTCTCTTAACTTCGAACTTGGTGGCACCGCATCAATCTCAGGCAATATTAATTTCGGTGGAGCAGGTGCCCATACCATTGGTGCCTTAGCAGGTTCGGGTGCTCTAACTATCAATGCTTTTACGCTAGGTGGAGCTATTACTGGTAATTCAAATAGCATTACAGATATCGGACAATTTGCGGCAACAAATGCTTCAATCTCAAATAATTTTGAAGTATCAGCCAATGCCTCAGTATCGTCATTATTCGGCTCAGCATTTACCGGTATTTCTAATTGTAATTCAGAAAGTCAAACTTTAAATTGGAACTCAACCACTGGAAAGTTCTCTTGTTTAAATGATGCTTCTGGCTCAGGTGGTGGTGCAACGCCAGTTACAATTCAGACTTTCCCTGGAGGGACTCGTTTGCAAGGTAGGTCATCAATTTCTTTTGATTTTGCCACTTTTACAGTAACTGCCTCTGGGGCAGCTGATGCAAGAATTGGTTTAAATTATTTAACTGGCCCAGCCTCCCGCTCCATGGCTCAAACAATCTCAGGTCTTTGGACATTCACTGGTGGCGCTACCTTCTCTGCTCCATTTGAATTAAGTAGCACTGCATCAATTGGCGGTAACATCACAACCAAAGGCACTCTCACTTCGTCTAATACTGGTTCTAGCTCTTTCAGTGGTTCACTTAACCTTTCTAAATCACTTACATCAAGTACCTCAGTCACTGCCGCATCACTAGTTTCTACTGGTGCCCTATCTGTCGCAGGCAACACTGTACTCATCGGCACATTCACTGGAAGTTCTACTAGCTCTAACTCCTTCGCAGGAAGCTTGAACCTTTCTAAATCACTCACTGCTACTAACTCTGTTACTGCAGGTTCATTTGCCACTGGTGGCGGACTATCTGCTAACTCAATTACAGCAAGCACTATCAACGCCTTCACACTAGGAGGTTCTATCACTGGCGGTAACTTCGATATCACAGGTCTAACATTACTCACTAGCACTAATGCATCTCATTCCAACAACTTAGAAGTTGGTAGCACTGCATCTATCGGAGGTAACGCCACTATCAAAGGCACACTCGGTGTCACTGGTATCACAACTCTAGGTACTGCAAACATCACCACCGCCACACTCTCTGGTGCTCTCTCTGGTACCACGGCCTCCTTCTCAACGAACTTTGAAATCGTTGGTTATGCTTCTGCATCAAATTATCAAGGTGGTACCATTGCTTTAACTGGTACAGGTTCTAACTCTTTTGCTGGTTCATTCACTTTATCTAAAGGCTTAACTGCCAATTCATATCAAGGTGGGGGATTAAGTATCTGTTCTTCTTCAGGTAATGTTCTCCGATTTGCCTCAGGCCAATTCTCTTGCGCCACTCTTGCCGACGCTGATATTCCTGACAACATTACCATTACCGGTTACTTAGATTCTGATATCCCATTAATCACTATCGGTAACACCTCTTCATCATCTTTCGAAAGAGCATTAGCCGGCACTGCCAATCAAATCACTCTCACCGATGGTGGGGCTAATGGGGCAGCCACACTATCTATCCCATCCGTCTTCTCAATCACCACGGCTTCCTTATCTAGTAACTTCGAAGCCGTAGGTTATGCATCAATTGGCGGTAATCTCTTTGTTCGAAGCACTGGTTCGTCATCCTATGCTGGCAGTTTAAATATATCCAAAGGTCTTACCGCAAACTCTTTCCAAGGCGGAGGATTAGGCACGTGTACCGGTTCTGCTAACGGTATCCAATACAGTGGTGGCCAATTCTCTTGCGGAAGCATTACTGGCACAGCTTCATCTGGTGCTGACACAGATATCCCATTCATCACATTTGGTAACACCGCCTCTCTCGCATTTGAACGTTCACTTGCCGGCACTGCCAATCAAATCACTCTCACCGATGGTGGGGCTAATGGGGCAGCCACACTATCTATCCCATCCGTCTTCTCAATCACCACGGCTTCCTTATCTAGTAACTTCGAAGCCGTAGGTTATGCATCAATTGGCGGTAACATCACAACCAAAGGCACTCTCACTTCGTCTAATACT
>JBBTYS010000088.1:9852-11794 GCA_038078535.1 Patescibacteria group bacterium
GTACCACGGCCTCCTTCTCAACGAACTTTGAAATCGTTGGTTATGCTTCTGCATCCCAATACTTCGGTGCCGGCCTCACTGCCTGCTCTGGTGCTAACTTCCTGCAATGGTCTGCTGGCCTATATTCCTGTGGCACTCCATCTGGTGGTTCCGGCTCCTCATTCACTGGAATTGAAATCACCAACGACGTTGGTGCCACTTTTGCCCACATCACCTCTATCTCATTTGAGCCAAACAACTTCAACATCACCAATACCGCTTCTCAGTCCTTGGTCCGTCTAGACTGGACCAATGGCCCCGCTTCTCGCTCCGCTGCCCAGACCATCTCTGGTCTCTGGACCTTCACTGGTGGAGCATCCTTCTCTGCGCCATTTGAACTAGCAAACACTGCGAGTATTTCAGGCACAGTTAGACTCTCATCCGTTATAAATACTGGCCTGACCAGTGGCGCCCTGGTGGCATACAATAGATTTGGCACTGACACAACCACTCACTCTAATTTTATCTCAACAACAAACGATGTTCTTGTATCTGGAGATATTGAAGTGAATGCTTCTGCTCAATTTGATTCGTTTGTAAACATTAGAAATCAAAACTCTAGGGCGTTTGTTATTGGTGACGCTGGAGGTGTAAGTGAAGACGTTTTTGTTGTTGACACAACAGCATCTGCTTCTAATTCGGGGTTGCTTATTACGGCAGGCCCGACACAAACCGGGGCTTTGTTTGAAATAGATAGTAGTGGCGGTTCAATGCTTGCCAAGTTTAGTGATGAGGGTGCTTTAGACATTAATGTTTCATCGACTTCAGCATTTTTAATTGAAAATGGTTCTGGTGTGCATAGGTTTAAGTTTGACTCAGTTAGCGGTGTTTTGACAACAACAAGTATTTCTACAACAACAGATGTGGCCTCAATTTCTGCAACATCATTAACCACTGGTGATTTATTTGATATTCAGGTTCCAACCTCAGCTTCCTTTACGGGTAATATTTTTCAAATTAAAGACACAAACAACCTCACTCTTTTCAAGATTAAAGCGGGAGGACAGTTGGCCGCTAGACAAGGAATATTTAGTCATGGCTCCACCACCAATTGTACCGGGGTAGACACACCCTCTTCTGGATGTATAGACTATGCTGAAGATATGCCAGTTTCATCTCTTATATCCTCAAGCAGTCAAGATTATCCTACCGGAGGAGACATCGTTACCATCGACACTCGTGTATCGGAATTCGGTGTTATGAAAGCGACTCGTTCGTATGATACAAGTCTTATTGGAATTGTTTCTACTAATCCGGCCATTGTAATAGGAAAAAGTGTTCGACAAGGTGATTTTGCAAAAGAAAAAGAAGATGGAGTTGTTCCGATTGCTCTTGCTGGACGCGTCCCAGTTAAAGTTTCGCTTGATGGTGGCCCAATTAAGGCAGGGGATTACATTACATCCTCAAGAACTCCTGGTGTTGGAATAAAGGCAACAAGACAAGGAAGAGTTCTTGGTATTGCTCTCGAATCCCTTGAAGTTATTGCTACGGGTTCTTATGGAAAGATTTTTGTATTTGTAAACCCTCATTGGAGTGGTGATTTGATCGGAGACTATTCTTTGGGTAGTAGTGGAGGATTAGAACCTTACAGTACACAAAGCATTGAATCACCAGACACCTTACTTAGTCTTGTTATTAATAAGTTAGACGAATTTTTTAACGTTGTCATTCAAGATGGAATTCTTAGGGTCGCAAAAATATTTAGCGACAGAGTAACAACAAAGGAACTATGCCTAGAAGATCTTTGTATAACAAAAGACCAGCTACGAGCGTTACTTCAGGGTGGTGGGGTAAATCCGATTATCCAAAACATTCAGACTCCGACACCATCCAACACTTCTTCTACTACTCCAGCTACTGAACCAGCTCCAGCTACTGAACCAGCTCCAGCTACTGAACCAGC
>JBBTYS010000089.1:0-2232 GCA_038078535.1 Patescibacteria group bacterium
TTGAGAATCGGGGCGCCGGATTGGGCAATACCGGAGGAATGTTTACGGGTTTCATGAACGGCGCATCCAGTCCGAATGAGTTCGTGCTTGTCCGAATGAAGGTGAGCGCCGACGAGCGCGAGGTGGTTATCGGCAGGAGTTGGACTTTTTCTGACCGAACTGGTGTTCAATCAAAAGACACCATCGACTTCATATCTGAGAGGATCCGACCAGGCGTGTACAAGGTAACGCCCAGGACTCCACTCACAGCCGGCGAGTACTGCTTCTTCTACGCGGCTGGCCTTCAAGCTACGGCCCAGATGGGTGTAGGCAAACTTTTCGACTTCGGTGTTGATGCTGGAGCTACGGCGAAGTAGCTTCTCCGATGCCACAACCTGAAGGGTGGTTGCGAAAGCGCCACCCTATTTAATTACTTGAGTTTATTGGAATTTTTAGTATAATTTTTTAATCATGGCCCAGGTTTTATTTAAGAAAAGCTATCTAACTATTATTGAGAACTCTGCAAAAGGGGAGAATTGGATGTTTAGAAATTTCTTTCTTAATAAAGACGGGATGGAACTAGACGTTCTTCAAAATGGCGGTCTCTCTTGTGCTTCTTTAGTTTCAAATATTTTGTATATGCTTAATCCGATTCTTGAGTTTGTGGGCAAACCCCATTGGCTTAAGTATGCTCATGCGACCGTATCTAGTACGGAGAAAGATATGGTCGAGCATGGTTGGCGCGTAATTGAGGAGCTTAAGCCGGGTGCAGTTTTAATTTGGGAGAAGCGAGCGACTGGCAGTGGCCCACACGAACACATTGGATTTTGCTTATCTGAAACAGAGGCGGTTAGCAATGATTCTAATGGCACAGGCTTTCCTTGGCGGCACTCCTTAGATTATCCTTCATCAGTCGATAAGGAGCCTAGAAAAATTGAAAAAATTTATTGGCATCAAGAACTTGAGAATAAATAGAAATTAATCCCGTTAGAAGTCTCGCTCGTCCGCCTCTGGCTGGACGAGTCCGTAGGACCTCGGCGGGGCTACTTCTAACGGGATGGACGATATTAAAATTGATTTGCCCGTCTGCAATCAATATGATGAATCACATGACAAGAACTGGGCGCATCGACTATGCGCTATTTGTTCTCTTTGGACTTTATTAAAATTTCATAATTCTGGTTTCAGCGTACCAGTTATGGATTTAGTTAATAAGGCACTAGCCCAAGATAGTTATTTAGAGAATGTGGGCTGGAAGCACGCTGGCATAGTTAACCTAGCCAATGAGTATGGACTCAAATTGCAATATGCCAAAAAGTTTTTCTATACTCCTGAAGAAAAAGAACAAGGCCTTTTGATTGTTGATGAAAACATTAGGAATCATCATCCTGTAATTATATCCATATTTTCTCATTTTACTCCGGCTCGTGGAGCCCATATGGTTATTATTAATGGTTTTCAAAACTTTGGAGATTCAACTTTGGGCTATTATATTCAAGACTCTGACGCTACATTTAGGGGACATAATTACTTTGTAACTCGAGCAGAACTTATTCAAAATTGGCGCGGAGGATTAATATATCAAGATTCTTTGGTCTAACAATTAAAAGACCCCGACTTTTGGTTCGGGTCTTTTAATTTGGCTTAAATTATGATAAATTTGCTCTGCTCCAACAAATAGAGGGTAGGTTTCAATGTTGGGGGTGTAGCTCAATTGGTTAGAGCGCTTCCCTGTCACGGAAGAGGTTGCGGGTTCGAGTCCCGTCACTCCCGCACTCAAATATATGCGATATCCAATGGCTATTATTTTCGGGGTTGGGATTATGGCTGGGATAGCTCTGGGTATATTGGTAAACTTATTCGATCCTTTCAATGCTGTAATTCAAATTAAGGTTTTATTTTTAATAGCGATTTTGATTCTGTTGTTGAGTTTGGCAATAGCTGTTTTGTACGCAATTGCAGTAATTTGGCATGATGGTTGGAAGTATTCTGTGGCCAGATATTTTGGAGCAGAGGCTGATTACTTTAAGTCGGCATTTCGGAGAGGAATTTTGGTCGCCGTTTTGATGGGCACGTTGCTTGGTCTTAAGCATTACAGTTTCTTTACTTTATATTTTGCCGGAAGCGCAGTAGCCATCATTTTTATACTCGAGTTGTTCTATTCAGTTCACGAAAAGCATGTAAAGATAGTTAGTAAACACTAAAAATGTCATCTCAAAACAACATAACCATCTCATTGGACGAGGAAAAGGC
>JBBTYS010000090.1:0-1578 GCA_038078535.1 Patescibacteria group bacterium
TGTCTGATTTTACTCTATTGAATGAAAAGAAGGCAAAAACAAATATCAGTATTGGAAATACTAATTTTATCTTTTTATTTTTCATTTATTGTTTGGCTACTATCCACATAGTATATAAATTTTATAATAAAAACAAAGAGGCGCAAGTGTCCAGCCTAATAAATTAGGACACTTGCGCCAGAAAGGCTACGGCTGAATCACACCAGGGGCGTCATACCAGACCTCTGCTGTCCCCCTGATATCCACCTGCCCACGATTTCTGATAAATACGATGACCCTTCGGCCATCGTAGTCGTCAAAGTAGTGAGTCTTCGGTGAGGTGCCGTCGCTCTCCCTTGAGAGAGTTAGCTGTTCGGGACAAAGGTTGGTGGTCCGACCCAAGCAGGTACCTGCAATCCTTGCCAAGTCTTCGGGGTTGCCATAGAAGGCGAAGACTTGGAGACCATTGGCATCAGCTGGAGTATAGACAGACACCACCCTGAGCTTTCCAGGAGCAGGAAACTCCAAGGCTCTAGCATTGATGCCGATACCTCCGCCACCTGGGTTAACGGCGAAAGCCCGAGACTCCAAGTTAAACGGCAACGGAGCAAATTTGCACGGAAGTGATCCGCCAAGGTTTGTGGCCTTGGGGTCTTCGCATGTGGTTGGTGATGGTCCCAAAGGACCCTTCTTGTCACACGCCCAGAGAGACGCGCAGGTCAATGCGACGAGAACGAGCAACTTGATGCGCAACATGGCGCCTCCTTCTTGGGATTCCGAAACTGGTTGTTAACGAGTCTGGCAGTGAATCTGCCGAACCCTAACTGTACTTCAATTATACTCCTTTTTTGATGAAAAGTCAATGTGCACAAAAACAGGCCTAAAAGGCCTCTATTTACGATATTTTGACGTATTACCTAGTAAATATGATTAGTTTAATGCTGCCTTGGCACTCTCCACCGAACCCATGCAACGACTTCTTTGTGGTTCGTCTAAGGCGTTACAAATCATTGAGGCCTTATCAAACTGACGTCCAAAAGAATACTGGGTAGCCGCGACACCGAAACAATTCTCTTGGTATGCTGTTTGCACCTTATTGCATTCGACAATTACTTTTGCAGGGTCATCAAAGAACTCCTGATTGATGGCATTGCCTAGTGCACCAAAACATTCCGACCGAGATAAAGGATTTTTGAAATACAAACAATAAGCTTGAGATTTAATAGTGTCATTCTTATAAAAAGTTCGTCTGGCATAATGAAGGTGTTCTCGCACACAAGCTGGCTGATATTCTTCCTTAACAATATTACAAGGGTAATATGGATCCTTTGATTCCAAAAAGTTCGCTGACTCTTCTGTCTCTTGTCGCCTTACTACATTTTCCATTGAAACTCCGTCATAGCAGAAAAATCTGTATGTCTTGTCAGTGAATATCTTATCGCAGTCTTCGTATGATGGTACCAGGTTGTAATAATTCGTGGCCATTATGCCGTGACCAATACCGTGAATGCAGGAATTAATAGTGACCCGATTTTTTTTAAGATCAAGACAACCACGACCCAAATCTTCCAAAACTGTTTGGCTTTTACCTTTCTCTTT
>JBBTYS010000091.1:0-2969 GCA_038078535.1 Patescibacteria group bacterium
CTTCGTTTTAATAATCGTGAACCTTGATTTGTTTTTAAATACCTTTCTCTGCGCTTAGCATCATTTGCATGCAGAGAGGCTTCGCAGTAAACAACATGCCATGGTCGCCCAAGCTTTGTGGACTTGTTGCGGCCTTGATTATGTTCCAATAATCGTTTCTCTATATTCTCAGTATATCCTATGTATAATTCCTTGTCCTTATTTTCTAACACGTAGACATAATGGAACATAATCCTCTTGAAGTTTCACTACCTGGACATGTAAAATTAATATACAATATTATTGTAAAATAGTACACAGCGTGATATATAAACAGCAAGAGGCAAGTTCATGAACAAGAAGCCGGTCGCACAGCAGCTCCAGCTAGTTCAACATGCTGGTGGTAGGTATGGCCTGAGAATCAAACCCGTTACCAAGCCAGGTGACCCAGTTCAACTCGGACGTGTCCACTATCTTCCTGAACGAGGTCAGGGCCGAGTGCGCCTTTTCATCGAGCTCGATGTTCAATATAGCAACGACCAAGATGAAATGCAGAAAGCCGGCACGTTCGTGATGGCCAAGATGCGGAAGAAATTTCCCGAACTGGAAATTCAACAAGTACAGTCTCTTTGGTGAGGCCAGCCAACACCAGCTTACACCTCAATGCGCGCCAGACATGCCAATGTCTCGGACGCGCTCTTTGTTTTCATGAGCTCATCTCGAAGTTCTTTAGCTCCAGACCAGCCTGATATATAGACTTTAATGAAACGTTTCATTGTGTCGTAGTTTTTTTCTGAACCCCACAACTCAACAAAATTATTAATATGTTTCTTTAAGAGTTCGATTCGCTCCTGAGGAGTTTTTTTATCTGGATCAATGTCAAGGTTAAAAATCCAAGGATTATGAAACACGCCACGTCCAATCATAATTCCATCTAGATTATATTGTTTAGCTTTTTCTAAAGCTTCGGCGTGATTTAAGACATCACCATTCCCTATGATAGGAATCCCAGCCTCTCGACAAAGCTTGCCAGCTTTTTCAATTTCATCCCAGTGGGCGGGCACTTTAGACATTTCTTTCATAGTTCGGCCGTGAACAATAATTGCATCAGGTTTTGCTTCAATTATTTTTGAAATCCATTCTTCAGTGATAATCGTGTTGTAGCCAATGCGAGTTTTTACGGAAACAGGTAAACTACCCGCACCACGTTTTGTTTCTCTGATAATTTCTTGGGCCAGCTCTGGATTTAAAATTAAACCAGCGCCACTGTCTTGCTTAACTATTTTACCAGAAGGGCAACCCATATTAATATCGATGCCATCAAAGCCAAGTTCAACTGCTAATTGAGCGCACTTATAAAAGTTCTCTGGTTTCGAGCCAAAGAACTGAGCGACGATTGGTCTTTCATTTTTTTCAAATTTTAAATGAGGTAGGAGTTTTGGGCGACCCTTTTCAGAACAAAGACCATCACAAGAAACAAATTCAGTATATAAAACATCTGGTCTGCCAGTTTCAACAATAATCTGCCTAAAAGCCATGTCAGTCACATCTGCCATAGGCGCCAATATAAAGAAGGGCTGTTGCTTGCCTTGAGTTTGTCGAAGAGTGAGTTGTTTCCAAAAATTCATAAATAAATAGGCAGGTGGCCCGAAGGAAGCACCTGCCCGGACATAGCCTCCTTGTATCACGTGGGACCTACCTGGCCATCGCGAGTCCCTTAGCACTCCGTATGATGTTGTTTGCGAGTCTGGGGCTATGTATTAAATTATTATACTTGATTATTATTTTTGGTCAATTAAAAATGAAACGGGGGCGGGCACTAGGCCTCGCCCCTCATGATTTGTTTTCTGCCGCTGGTTCTGTCGCGAAGTGAGGCATAAGATCCTCCAAGAATTCATAATAGTCACTCTTCTCCCTTAGACTCTTAGAGAATTGTCTCTTTTCTGCGATTACAAGAGTTTTCATTCCGGGAACCTTGTGGGCCCTCCTAATGAGGGGAATGAAATCTGCGTCCCCCGAGAACAGCACAAAAAGGTTGGCATCCTCTGGATGTTAGAGAAAATCCATGGCATCGATAACTAATTCGACGTCCATGTTCCCCTTGGTAATCCTTTGCCCCTTATCGGCATCGACATAGCTGTAAAGCCTCTTCTCCCTGACTACGAAGCCGTCGGCCTGAAGTTTTTTCCGAAGAGGAGACCTTTTATCTTTGCCACTAGGAGTGCGTTTACCAAGATTGATTGGAAAAGCGTGAGCACACTTAATGGTTCCCAGGGATTCCAAAAAAGCTCTTAGTTTTGGAATATCAATCGTTGGATTCCCTCGAGAATCACTAAAGTGGCAATTCATCCAGTCAATGAAAACAGCGACCTTGAACTTCTGAGCACCAAACATGTCTACTCCCTGAAGCCGATATTATGTCACTAGAATATTAAAAAGTCAAATAGTTACCCGATCGTCGCTCGGAGACGGCGTTTGCCAGCAGAGGCAGATTCTTCTTTAGTGATTTTAAACTTTCCGATGAGGCCGGTGTGCTCAACATGAGGGCCACCGCAAATTTCTTTTGAGTATTCACCAATTGAGTAAACAAAAACTCTTTCAGGATATTTATCTTTGAACGCACCCATCGCGCCACTATTAATAGCGTCTTGATAGGCCATCTCTTCTTTGGTGACAGTTACATCTTTGGAAATAACATCATTGACCCACTCTTCAATCTTAATTATTTCTTCAGGAGTAACTTTCACGGGATGATTAAAATCAAATCTAAGTCTCTCGGCAGTTATGTCTGCGCCTTCTTGATGAACTTGGTCACCCAAGACTTTACGCAGAGCAGCAAGCATTAAATGCGTTGCTGTATGGAGTCGAGTCTTCTTAACCATTTCTTCTTGATTCTCGGCGGTTAAGTCCCCTTCCTTTATAGTAATGCCGTGACCACCAAATTTCTTCTCAGCCCCAGCGCGAGAAACTTCCTGATGCTTTTTAAATTC
>JBBTYS010000092.1:0-4006 GCA_038078535.1 Patescibacteria group bacterium
ATAACTACTCTCACAAATACCGCATCAGCAGTTGCTGACAATGCCCCAACGGTGAATGACACAGCATCTGTGCTTGTGACTGGTATTGTACAAAACACAACTCTAACTATTCAGAAGTTTGGTAAAAATATTACTCGAGGCGACACCTCCAATCAGACTTCTCTAAATGCTAAAGCAGGCGATACAATTGAATTTGATTTAATTATTAGTGCTCCAGCAAACACTACTCTGTACAATGTAGTTGTTGCTGACGTCCTACCTGCAGGCTTAACTTATAGCAACAACAGTACTGCACTTAACAATACAATTATTGGTGAAGGTATAACCTACGGCGGTGTTAATATCGGCACTTTGTATTCTGGTCAGCAAGCAACTGTTAAATTCTTTGCGAGAGTCAATCCTAACGTTACTGTTAATCAAATAATTACCAACACCGCTAATGCTCGTGCTGATAATGTCCCTCTCACAAACTCTCAGCCAGTTCAGATTACTATTAACGGTGCGAAGATAATAATGGGTGCATTGTACGTGCCCACTGGTCCAACGACTGACGTCTTTGCTCTCGCTGGTTTCGGTGGTCTAATTTCCTCAGCTCTATATGTAGCAAAAAGAAAAGGGTTGAATCTCATCAGGCTTGCCTAAATGGTAAATAAAAATCCCCCACATTTGTGGGGGATTTTTATTCTAGACACGAATTTTGTTAGGGGATATAATTATTGAATGGACTAGGTAGTGAAAGTCCGACTAGGTTTGAGTAGCGACGGACAATTTAAATACCTGATTCTTTATAGATATAACTTGAAATTCGATAATGTTTATTTAGGTCTTAAGCCTAAGGAGCATGTCGGACTTCTACTACCTAGTGGATTATCGCTCATTCGCACCAGGAGGTTCTAACGCACCTTCTAACGCACCCTCGACACCACCGCCAGTATTATTATTACCGCCACCACAGAAACATTTTGTGAATCATAAATTCGCCTCGACTTTTGTTATTTTAATTCTCCTTGCTCTTGGTAGTTATGCAGGGTTGTTATATTGGCAAAATCAAATTGATACTCAAGAAGTTCCACCAGCTTTTACACCACGCGCAGAGGAGACTGCTGATTGGAAAACGTATACGAATACACAGTATGGGTTTGAGTTTAAGTATCCAGCAGGACATGAGCTTGAGAAATTTGATTTTATAAATAATACATATGGAATTGAAGACCATTCTGTTAGTTTTGCAATTGAAGACGGCAAACGTGGAATGGGCTACGACGACACTATAGTTTTTGGGGTAAAAGTCGGAGGTGGTAATCCCGAAAGCTTTATAAAAAATGCCTATGGGGAGCGTTATAATGAATGGATTTCCAATGGAAAACTCCAAAAAATCTCATTGGCTGGTAGACAAGCAATCGTCGATAATACGAACACCTTTAATGGTGGATTTTATTCCTCTTATATTTATGGAAAAGATGATAGTTATTTTATTCTAATTTCACAAGGGAGCAATAATGAACTGCTAAATCAAATTCTCTCCACATTTAAATTCACTGATTCCGCAAATTTGACGGCCTCACCACAAATAAGCCCAGGACTAACTGTTACAAATAGAACGTCCATTCAGGTTGCCACAGCCAACTCAAGACGTGTGGCGGATGTATTATCAGCCAAAGTCTCTTTGGAAATATATTCTGATGACCACACTATATATCCAGTCTCTAATGGAACAACTTCCCAGCAGCGTTGGTCTTCTTTGTGTAAGGATGTAGTACAATCAGGAGTTCTTACAAAATGTATGCAAGATCCAAATCAGGAGAATGGATTTTCATATGATTATCGCACCAGCTCTGATCAAAAGAGTTTTGTTATCAAAGCTGTTATGGAACCAGAAGACGCTCAAGCTTCAAAAATATATAATCCTTCCGCCTATCTACAGTACATGAATAGAGGAATCATATTTGGAATGGACTGTAGTGGCCCAGCTATTTGTGTCACTATAATGTAAGGGGATGTCGGTGGTTATAAATAAATATGGTTGGTCTAGACACTCTATTTAAATTCACAAAATAATGGAATCAGTTACTCAACAAGCAGAACAGGAACAGGATAATCCGATTCCCGCCCCTTCACATAAATCATTTACGCGCCGATTTATTTTTTGGGCACTCAGCCTGATAATTATTAGTGGAATTGGGTATGCTAATTTGTGGTATTACTCCATAGGTCCGTCTTCAGACTCAGCTCTGGCTCAAAAAATGTTTTGGAAGCCTTATGTAAACAAGCAGTTTGGTTTTGTTTTTAGATATCCAGCGAACTTTACTCTGCAAGAGAGTCATTCAGAAGACGGTATCACTCATGCACGAATACCAGAGGTTTGGGCTGACATTTCTCTGATTAGTTCTACTAATACAGATTCTCCGGAATCCGTGATTCAGATAGGAATAAATAATGAAACAATATCCTATTTTGATGAGAAGTCCTGCAAGGTAACAAACTCTGAAATAAAAAATATTAAAATTGGTGATTTAGAGGTTTCGAAAAGGGTGGTGGAGGTTTCTGTGGGTTCAGGTTGTCCTGCTCCAAAAAACATTGAATACAAATTTAGCAATTCGGGTAACACTTATAGAATAGGGGGCGTCATTCATAACGACCTAGAAAGAAAAGGCGTAGAGGGGATGGCGGAAAAAATAATTTCTACGTTTAAATTTCCTAATCCACCTGAGTTCGTATTTTGCGGAGGAGTTTCTAATGTAAAATGCTCCAGCGGTTTCACTTGTCGATTGCCTGAGCTTTATCCAGAGGCAGGAGGCATGTGCGTTCCCCAAGCCACTCCCGTACCGACATCATGGGCGTGTTTCCGTCCTCAGTACTTGTCGCCTTATTGCCCCAAAGCCATAACCACGGCTAAAAATATTAAGACAGGAGAAATCAAACAATTTCCGGACGGATGCTTGCCGTCTTGCTGGATGTCGGTACCTACTCAGTAGGAGACTAAATTGTAAGGTTTTGACTCATTAAATTTAGCAGATTCAGACGTCGTAAAACTACTATTGACTGTTGGTGTGTGGATTTGCTATACTAAGAGCACTGAAAAATAATATGTTAATACTCGCACAAAGCAGGTATAAACGCGGCTAAAAACCTGGCATTTTGATGCGCTAGGTAAGGCCGCTGGAAAGCGGTCATTTTGTTCCAAATTTTCCGACCGAGTGTTGAACGAGGAAGTGCCGAGACCAGTAGGGCGAGGAGCGGCTGTCAGTGATTGCATCTTTTCTAAAGGAGATAATCACTGGTAGCTAAGATGAATGTATCTTGAAAACTATATAGTTAGTGGGTAGTAAACCCAGTAATACTACTTCGACAAGTTATTCGCTTTGCGAATAACAAAGCCAAAGGCAAGTCGAAGAAGATATACTGGGAAAACATCTAAACAAAATTGCATTAGTCACAGAGTCTCCGCCAATAAAATGGACGGGGCAAGTAAGGAAACATTAATCAAGCGATTACTCATTAAAGGTCGTCAAGACCACATTACAAGGGCGCACGGAGGATGCCTTGACACGAATAGGCTATGAAGGACGTTGCGTGACTGCGAAAAGATTCGGGGAGCCGTCGAGCAGGCTTTGATCCGGATATGTCCGAATGGGGAAACCCAATCATGTAAACCATGATTATTCCGCGTAAGCGGGAAGCGTACTTGGGGAAGTGAAACATCTCAGTACCCAAAGGAAAATAAATAGAATTAGATACCGTAAGTAGCGGCGAGCGAAAGCGGCACAGCCTAAACCACTTTTTAAGCAAGCAATTGTAAGAAGGGTGGGGTAATAGGGATAGTACATTTGAAATTTTAACTTTGTCAGGACACATCACTGATAAAGTTAAAACTTCATAGGAAGTTAAAAATTCGAGCGGTAGGAGAACGGCCTTGGAACAGCCGACCATAGCAGGTGACAGACCTGTATCCGAAACCAATCGAACTTCTGTATTATTACCTGAGTAGCCCAGGATAAGAATGTCC
>JBBTYS010000093.1:0-1107 GCA_038078535.1 Patescibacteria group bacterium
ACACAGGATAAACTTTACCGGCAATAACGGCTTTGCGGAGAATAGTCTTGAGTCTCTCCATTGGAATTTCTTTACCTTCCAAATAGTCATTAAGAGCTGATTCGTCTTTCTCAACAATCTTTTCTATAAGTACAGCCCGTTGCTTGTCAGCTTCTTCTTTAAGTTCAGCTGGAATTTCAGAACGAACAATTTTTTCTCCTTTAGCACCTTCGAATTGAGTGAAGTCCATGCGAAGCAAATCAACTATGCCAGTGAATTGCTCTTCGTGGCCATTTGGAATCTGCATCTTAACCGCATTCGGCGAAAGTCTTTCAAGAATAGATTGGTATGAGCGTTCAAATGAAGCGCCAAGTCTATCTAATTTATTAATAAAGCAGACACGAGGCACATTATAGTCATCAGCGTAGCGCCAGTTAGTTTCTGATTGAGGTTCAACACCAGCCACACCATCGAAAACAACAACAGCACCATCAAGCACACGCATTGAGCGCTTAACTTCAATAGTAAAGTCGATATGTCCTGGAGTATCGATTAAGTTAATCTTAATCTTTTGAGCAGGGTCATTATTTCCAGTCGTTGGATTCCAGAATGTAGTAGTAGCGGCTGCGGTAATTGTAATACCACGCTCACGTTCCTGTTCCATCCAATCCATAACCGTGTCCCCTTCGTGGACTTCTCCAATCTTATGGCTTACACCCGTATAAAACAAAATGCGCTCGGAAACAGTAGTTTTTCCAGCGTCAATGTGAGCAATGACTCCAATATTTCTAACTTTTTCGATAGGATATTCGCGCATGATTTATCTTGTGTATATTCGTTTAAATTTTTTAAATAATTTTGCGATTGAGTAAGTTCGAGGCAAAGTTTGAGCATTAGTCGAGCCGTACTTTAGTTACGGCGAGATTAAGCGGAAAACTTTAACGAAGAACTTGCTCAAGCCCAGAAGGTTCGTTGTCGGCCATTATCAGTGAAGCTGATGGCCCAACGAACGCAGAATTATTTTACCAAGCAAAGTGAGCAAATGCTTTGTTGGCATCAGCCATACGGTGCATTTCTAACTTCTTCTTAACAGCGTTGCCAGTATTATTAAAAGCGTTGAGTAATTCT
>JBBTYS010000093.1:1117-2984 GCA_038078535.1 Patescibacteria group bacterium
TCAACTAACCAACGAACAGCTAAAGCGTTTTTGCGCTCAGGACGAACTTCGATTGGCACTTGATAGTTAGCGCCACCGATACGTCGAGACTTTAATTCCATGTTTGGGCTAGCATTAGTAATCGCAATGTCTAAAACCTCCAAAGCTGGTTTCTTGGTTTTTTCTTCAGCAATCTCAAGAGCTTTATATACAATCTTAGTTGCATGTGACTTATGGCCCGAATACATAATTCGGTTTATGATTTTTGCCACAACAAGACTCTGATACTGGAGGTCTGGTTCAACGTGAGTTTTTCTTTTGATTGGTCTTCGCATGAGGATTACTTAGGTTTCTTAGCACCATATTTAGAACGCTGTTGTTTTCGGCCATCAACTGCACCAGCGTCTAAAACACCACGCACAATGTGATAGCGAACACCTGGAAGGTCCTTTACGCGGCCCCCACGAATAACAACGACTGAGTGCTCCTGTAAGTTATGGCCAATGCCAGGGATGTAGGCGGTAACCTCATTGCCATTGGTTAAACGGACACGAGCGATTTTACGTAAAGCTGAGTTAGGCTTCTTGGGGGTCATAGTTCGAACTTGGATACAAACTCCACGCTTGAATGAAGCAGGATAATAGACTGGGCGATTATGAATAGTGTTTATGCCATACGTTAAAGCTGGCGACTTGGTCTTCGCTCTAGCAATTTTACGAGGATTCTTAAGTAGTTGTCTAAATGTTGGCATTATAATTTGCTGACCGCACCGCAGGTCTTTTGACCTAAGCGGGCTCTTAATCAATTTCTTTGTTATCAGCTCCAGTCCTCCTTCGCCATAGACTTACTATGGCTCAGTTTGGGCTTCGCTGATGCCTCAAACTTGATTAAGTCAGCTATATTCTAAAAATTAAGAAAAAAATAAACCCTAACCCCTAGCTGAATTGTAGTTCAACTTGTGTGATTTATAATAGCAGGAATTTAGAGAGTATGCAAGCCCACTAAAGGAGCCTAGAAGCTCAAACCAGTAATCAAACTGAACAACCACGGAATCACAGGATAGATAATCGGGTAGATAAAGATAAGGAAGATTAAGAATAAGAAAATACTGTATCTATATAGAAAGGCCTTGAAGGCATGGTAACGAGCGGGCAAAAGAGTGAATAGGACCCAATGACCATCCAGCGGTGGGATTGGGAAAAGATTAAATACCGCTAGAACCAAGTTTACCGCCACAATCATGGCAAATAACTGTGGGAATATCGTAGCTGGTAAAATCTCGGGGAAAAATCTCAACATCAAACCAAAGACCAGAGCGATAAAAATATTAGAGGCTGGACCGGCCAATGCGACTTTGATGGGACCATATTTCTGGTCTCTCAAATTACGAGGATCGTAAGGCACTGGCTTGGCATAACCAAACACAAAAGGACTTCCACCAAAAAGAAGTAGGAGTGGGAGAATAACCGAACCGAAAATATCAATGTGCTTGAGAGGATTGAGACTTAAGCGTCCAAGAGACTGGGCGGTATTATCTCCTAATGCTTGAGCTGCTAAACCGTGGCTCACTTCATGGATGACGACTGAGTAAATGAAGACCACGAGCCCAAATAATATGAGTATGCTCATAGGGTATTGCAAGAATAGCAATTTTGATGTAATATGTACATACTAAATAGAACATAGCTGACTTATCCAAATTTGAGGCAAAAGTGAGCATGGGAGTGAGACGTACATACCGTACGGCGAGCTCGTAGCGGAACTTTAACGAAAAAGTTGGATAAGAGCGAAGCGCTCAGCAAGTTATATATGACACGTTGTTCTCAGTGCGGTAAAAAACCAGTTATGGCGACCACTCGAATACTTCTTCGCGGTCATTATAATCCAA
>JBBTYS010000094.1:0-2971 GCA_038078535.1 Patescibacteria group bacterium
TGAAAATGGCCATAGTCTAACAAAGGCTCGGCCGGTTATGAGTGATCGATGGACTGTTCCCCAACGACGAGAATCTGAACTTTTTAAACGATTGTCGCCCAAAACATAATATTCATTGTCGTCTAGCTTAATCCGCGAAGTCCCAACCGTTTCTTGGCCTTTATCTAAATACTTCTCCTCGAGTACTACACCTGTCGGATTTTCTTTATTATAGATAGTGACTTTGTTGTCTTTTATGTCTACTGTTTCCCCCGGTAACCCAACAACTCTTTTTATGAAAAACTCTTTTTTGTCTAAGGGATAGCGAAAAATGACCACGTCGCCACGAACCGGATCGGCAAAATTATATGAAAGCTCGTCTATAAATATATAATCCCCGTCTTCAAAATTAGATTCCATTGATGCACCCTTCACAAAGAAAGGCTGAACAATGTAATAACGAATTGGCAGAATTATAACGAGAGAGATGGCGACAATTTTTATCGTCTCCCAAAAAAAGGCAAGGACTTCGCTACCAATTCCTGGTTCTTTTGGCCCTTGATACGAGATAAGTTCTTCAGACATCTCTATATTTTACTATATTTTTTAGCACAATTCAACCTCTCATTAAAAACAGAGGCCGAACAAGTCGGCCCCAGAGGGTACAAGAGAAAAGTGAGAAGTGATTAGACTGCCTTCGGCAGTGAAACCACTTCGCGAGCCCGAAAACTGTCGAACCGACCGTCGACGCGACACCCGCCGACGCAGAACTCGCTGTTGGCGATCCAGTTAGAGACAGGCACGCTGCCATCCAACCAGCGTGAGCCGGCGCTGAGGGTGACGTTCTTGATGTCGAGGTGACCACCGGTCTTCCAGTGGAACCAACCCTCTAGGGCAATGCGTTCGGCCTCGGTGATGCAGTTCGTGCATCTCTGGACAAGATCATCGGCCGAGAGGCTTCTGAGTTCCTCGTCAGCTTCGACTCGGTCACGGAGCCAGATTACGTACGGACCATTTGTGGTCGTACGTGCTTCCTTATCCTGATCGAGCGCCTTGTCGATGTCCTCCCACTCACACCGCTTCCAGGTTCTGAATCTGGAGGTGAGTGTTTCAAACATCTCCTGCGCCAACAAGTCGGGCAGACGCACGACGCCCCGACGGAAGCCATGACGAAGCGGCGGAAGCGCAATTCCTGATAGATCTTCCTTGCGACCGTAGACCTCCAGAAGGTGCCTCTCTCAGTCGCGCCGGAAGAGATCTTCGAATGTTGACATAATACCCCTCACCCGCGCTACGCAGGTTTGGTTTGGGCGCACTACGCGCCAGTTAAGGTGCTAAAGTGGCAGATACCACCATACTTTAATTATACACCCTTTTAAGTAAAAAGTCAACCTCATGCTTATTGCCGAATTCATTGGTTTTTGTATACTAAGCTCTATGAAACTCATTATCGGAATTGGCAATCCAGAAGAGCAATATCAGGGCACCCGACACAACATCGGGTTTATGTTTTTGGATTATTTGGCCAAGAAAATTGATGCTAATGACTTTGCCGAAGACAAAAAAGCCAATGCTTTGGTATCTAAGTCTAAAATTTCGACCGAAGGAAAATCCGCCTCTGGCGGAGTATCGGTCGTTTTAGGCAAGCCCCTCTCCTATGTAAACAAGTCGGGTGAAGTTGTAGCAAAGCTGGCTCGGATGTATAAAATTAAGCCAGCCAATATAATTATCATCCAAGACGACCTAGATATTGAATTTGGCTCATTTAAAAACTCTTTTGATAAAAACTCAGGTGGTCACAAAGGCATAGATTCCATAATCAAATCTCTAAAAACTAAGAAGTTCTATCGCCTTCGTATCGGTGTCTCGGTTCGAGCACTTGAAAAAGCTCGCCAACAGTCAGATAAAAAGCGTGACGCCTTTGTCATGGACTTTGTACTCGCTAAATTCTCATCAAAAGACCGAGACGTAGTTAAGAAAATGTTTCCAAAAGTCTACGAGCGATTACTCGAAGCACTCAAACAATAAACTGTTTAGATTTGCTCTAGTTTAAGAAATTCAAGGCAAATCCGAGCACTAACCGCAGCCGTATAGACATACGGCGAGGATTAAGCGGAGGATTTAACGCAGAAGTTGTTTAAATCTTTAGACAAAAAATCGGGTCGAGCCTATTGATTGCAGGCTCTCCCGATTTTTTGCTAGACAAATCTAATTTAGTTGTCTCCGATTCGTTTCTTCATCTGACCAACCATTTCTTCTGCGTGACGGGCACCACCAAGACCAAAGGAAAGTCCTAAGGCCAATGCAGTTGCGGCAATGAGGCCAGTGATAACAATCTTAATAATATCATCAGCAACCTTCAATTGACTTAACGCAATCAGTAAACTGAATACGAATACCGCCCACTTCGTTAATGCGCCTAAGAAATTTGCTGAAGCAAGTCCTGCTGCTTTAACTGAGCCTTGGACAAAACCTTCCAAGAATTTAGCAACAAGAATACCAATGAGCAAAATAACGATAGCGACAACAACGTTTGGTATATAGAAAACGACGCGCTGGAGGAAATCAGTAACCTCATTTAAGCCCAAAATGTTTGTGGCCGCCATAAGGAATACGATGATAAAGAACCATTTTACGAGTTCGTAAAAAAGTATTGCGGTATCTAGTCTAAAACCACTGCGTTCCCAAGCACGGCGAAAACCGACCTTACTCAAAGCATTATCAATATGCAATACACGAACTACTTGGTAAGCGAGCTTGCCCAATAAAATTGCGACAATCCAACCAATCAAGAAGACAATGACTGCAGCGATAAAACGAGGAATAAAACCAGCAACACCACTCCAAAGTGTTAATAATGAACCTCTTACAATATCAGATGCTTGTACTACTTCTAACATACAACACCTCCATTCATATAAATATTCTTAAAGCTAACAATCTCCCAATGTTTGAATTGTATCATTTTCGGAAAAATGAAGCCTCTATTGTG
>JBBTYS010000095.1:0-671 GCA_038078535.1 Patescibacteria group bacterium
ATAACTATGGGTACCAAGACACAGCCAGCCAATTAATTCAGGGCCAACTGTACTTCGTCGCCAACTTCAACTATGTCCCTTCCCCCATCCGCAGTTACTTTAATTGGAACTACTCACCTTTCAACTACTGGGGTTGGTAATCTCATAAAATAAAACTGCCCCGAAATTCGGGGCAGTTTTATTTTGATTACTCGATGAAGGTAAGAGCCTTACCAGTCTTATTGGCACGACCAGTTCGACCAATACGGTGAACGTAGTCCTCATAAGTTGCTGGCAAATCGTAGTTGATAACGTGACTTACATCAGCGATATCTAAACCACGAGCTGCAACGTCAGTCGCAATAAGAATTTGGATGTGATTATCCTTGAATGACTTCAGAGCGCGTTGGCGTCGAGCATGATTTTTATCACCGTGAATAGATTCAGCCTTAAAGCCTTTGGCAATCAAACCGTTATATAGTCTTTCGACACCATGCTTGGTGCGACCGAAAATAAGAACCTTGTTGAAACCGGGCTGAGCAAGAAGTTCTTCGAGAACTTCGACTTTGCCCTTAGCTCCACTAATCCGAACAACATCTTGGTCGACATTCTTCGCTGTATCTTGAGTCTTTACAGAAATTCTAACCGGAGTGCGAAGGAACTCGTTAATCAAGCCTTCAATTTCACGGTTG
>JBBTYS010000095.1:681-12093 GCA_038078535.1 Patescibacteria group bacterium
GACTGTCGCCGAGAAGAACAAGGTGTGTCTGTCTTTAGGCATTGAGGCCATCATGATACGCATGTCTTTAATGAAACCCATGTCTAACATGCGATCAGCTTCGTCTAAAACAACAGTGTTGAATCTAGATAAATTAATGAAGCGACGTTCCATTAAATCTTTAATACGTCCTGGTGTACCAATAATAAAGTTGTGCTGACGGCGAAGATTTGAGATTTGATACCCAATACTCGCACCACCGACGCAACAAACTGAAAACATTCTTAAGCCCAAAGCAAATCCGCGAAGTTCGTCATCAATTTGGATAGCGAGTTCACGAGTTGGCACGACAATTAAAACATTTTCTTTTGGGTTCAAAAGAACTTTGTTTATAAGTGGGATTAGAAATGCAGCTGTCTTACCAGTTCCAGTATTGGCGATGCCAACGATATCAGAACCACGCAAAATGTGTGGAATAGATTTATCCTGAATTGGAGTTGGTTGCGTGTAACCCTTCTTGATGATGTTTGCTTTAAGACGTGCGTCCACAGCAAAATCCTCGAACTTATGTTCGGGTGTAAAAACTTCTACTTCTTCAGTGATGACGGCTTTACTGACAAAGCGTGCTGGATCAATACGTTGACCCTGAAAGCCGCGACCACCACGTGTCGAACGTCCCATCGGACGACGAGAACCAAAACTGCTAGGACGTCTAGACATAGACGAACGATTAAAACTTCTAATAGCCATGATTTTTTAAGAGCCGTGAGTTAGGCCCTGATTAACTCACGTGAGATGTAGGAGGAGACTTGCTGCTCGTAGATACCACTTGAGATTATTAACTTATACCTTAATTATATCAAAAATATTTAAATAAGTCAAATTTGGCATTATGGACCTGTTTATGACCCAAATATAGACTTTGTGACAAACAACAATAAGTCCTTGCCGGCGAATATATATATGGCGCAGGAGATACTTTCACCGATAAAAATACCCAACAGAAACTTCTTAATATTGATTTCTAGAGTGCCACAGACATAGCACATCACATCTGTGGGAGTGAATGGAAAAAAACTCCAACCAATCACAATCGGCAACTCATTTTTTTTAAGAACATTAGTGAGTTTATTAATTGCTTTTGAATGTTTATTTTTAAAATACTCATCTACATTTAAATACTCCGCCAAATTATAAATATACATCGAGGACACCATAACTCCAATCATGGTTAAAATATAGGCTGGCCAAGCAGGCAAAAATACCAAGCCTAACAAAATAAGATAAGTGACTGGGATGAAAAATGCTCCGCGAATGCATCCAAGGACCAAATAAATCAAGCCTCGCCAGAATAGTGGTAAATCTGAAATTCTATCAGACTGTCGCGTTATTAAGTCATTCTGAAAAATATAAAAATAAAGGGCCCCGACAATTACGGCCACCCAGACCCAAAATATGACAATCTTCCTGTCGATTTTCATTACCTACTTATTCTAGCATAAAAGCATCCCGACAAACCGGGATGCTTTTACTGGCTAAAAAGCGTGTCTGATGATACTAAATCAAGAAGAGCGTATTTGTTTATTTCCCAGTCACTCTTTAAGTAAGTGGTCAGTTCAACAGTAATAGATGGGTGGCCTTTGGTGTCTGTAAACCAGCGAGTAGCCGTGCCGAAGTAATTCCATTCATTATAATAGTCGTAGCCTGTTTTCTTTGCATACCACTTGGCCAAGGCCATTGAATCTTGACCTGATTCAGGAGACACCAATGCACCTCGAGCATGAAAAGCAATCATCGCTGAAGGATAATAATCTTCAACTACTTTTTTTAAGACTCGGCTTTCAACTTCTGAAAAAGGTTCTGGACCCGCATAGTACCCCTCCGAATTATATTTTTTCCAATCTGCTGTTTCAAAATTTATATTAAGATTTACTCTGTTGGCGTTTAGTTTGTCTGTTCTGTCATAATACCCATCCGGATTTGCCATCGGGATAATTATTACTTTCTTCTTCTCAGAAATGATGCTTGGGTCAGCTTTAATTGTTTCTATTAATTTGTTGAGCAACTCAGTACTCCCCATTTCATTGCCGTGAATAGAACCAAACAACAATACTGTATTCGTACCTGAACCTATCACATAGCCTTCGATGGGTTTACCTTTAGTTGAATAGCCGAAAATTTTATTTTCTATTTTTTGAGGATCAGCTTTTTCAGTATCAACTGCTAGTGAGGTTATTTGAGCAACGATAGCGTCTTGGACTAATTCAGTTGAACCAATAATAAAATGAGGCCCCACAGAAGCAAGGGCTACGAGGACCGCAAATACTAAATATGTTTTATAGCTTTTTATCAAAATGTTTTAGCTAGTCTATATAGTATAAACGAGTAGAAAACTAGATTATTACAATTATACCATTAATATAAGATGAAGCCCGCTGGGAGCAAGGCTCCATCGCGGGCAATTACTGACTACGTTGCCGTCTCACAGCTCGGTGTTCTGGGTTGAGATCAACATCCCCTCGCTCACGACCTCGGTCGCCCAGTGACTGAAAAAGGGCAGCGCGGAATAGTCGGTGGTCTGGTGGGACCATTCCCAAGCTCGTCATCTTGACCCAATCCGCATCTTTTTCGGCAGAATGACCAAAACTTACGCCATTGACCTTGAGACACGGTTTTGGCGTAGGAGCGGGCGTGGCTAGTAACAGTTTGACAACTCTCATCGGCAAGAAGCGCCGAATGAAGCCTTGGCAAACAATCATGGCTACAGCGTTGGACACCCACAACTCGACCTTGCCCGAATAAACTTCTTCGAGTTTGGTCAAGACGTCGAGTGGCAACTGGCCTTCTTTGGCGGTCTTCATGAAATCCAGAAGAGTTCCGTCGATATTTCGTGGTGTGGAGTTGAGCTGAGACTGAATAGCTTGGGCAAAGGCATTAACCATTCCAGTATCACGCAGGAGTGTCATGAGCTCGGCTTCCTGCGCCGTAGCGAGGCTTGTGCTCGCTTTGGGCTTACCAAGGCCCTTCTTGATGACGTTGACCTTGATAACCTTAACTTCACACACCATCTGAAGTGTAATCCCGCAGTGGGTGCAAGGAACCTCTCTGGTCCTTTGCCCGCGACTTTTTGGTCGATTGGATTGACCGAGAACCACAAGGTGTTCGTGATTCACCGAGATTACAATTCTCGACGTGTATTGAACTGTTTTGTTACATTCGGGGCATTCAACATCCCCGAGCGCTAGCTCTTCACGCATTAAGTCTCCGATCCGATGGGAAGATTCCCAGACCAACATTCTGCCACGAAACTAGAGCAAAGTCAATCTTGTTTAGGTCCCCATTGCCAACGAGGTTTCTCGCCAGTTTTATAAACAATTCTAATAAAGGTGACTGTTAGCAACACAATTGGAAAAATGAAAGTGAATACAACCTCCCGTAAAGGAGAACCATCATCAATAGTAAGAGCGAACAGGAGTATAAGTACAATGTATCCAACTGTGAGCATCCAACCCTGCCACGTGGCTGGCGTCCATCCCCAACCATATGTCTTTCTTTTAAACCAAAGTTTTTGAGGTTTGTTCATTTTAATCCATTAATAACATCACTCGAACTTGCAACCCAGCCTAATATTCCGCCTTGGGCTTTAATTATATCTAAAGAAGCTTTGTGTCTATTCTCATCATAGGATGCTACGGCATCACTAACTACAATCATATTAAATCCTCTATCATTGCCCGAACTTATTGTTGCTGAGCAACAAATATCTGTGGTAACCCCAACCATAAATATGTTTACCATTTTATTTACATGAAGAATTTCCTCGAGATTAGTTTTATAAAATGCGTTCTTGCCAGGCTTATCGATAACTATTTCACTCTCAAGCGGAGCCATGTCATCAATAATAGAATGCCCTTTCTCACCACGAATCAAAATGCGTCCCATGGGACCCATGTCTCCAATGCGATGGCCTTCAGGCCATCGTTCTAATTTAGTTTTGGGGCAATCACTCAAGTCAGACAAATGCCCCTCTCTAGTATGCAAGACTAGCATCCCAAGCTCTCTCGCTCTCGCAAGAACTGTCTGAGCGGGCACTATGGCTCTTTGTAATACTTCTGGGTCATTTCCTAAAAATTCGCCGTATCCACCCTTACACATAAAATCGTTCTGCATATCAATCACTAATAGAGCTGTCTCGTTTGTATTAATTTCAATGGGTTTTGGTTCGGCATTTATTAACACAGTTTTCATATTAAACAGTTATTTGATGCTCCTCAACTTCAACTCCATTCAATGAATCAAAGGGCTTAATCCCTTCGCCGATGCTTACTGCTAGCCTATGCAAAATAATCTTATTAACTAAGCCTTTGCTTAATAAGTAATTATTAAGGGTTGGTCCACTAGTTACTAAAACGTTTGGACTAATATTTACAACTTCCTCTGGCGAATGTGAGATGGTGTAGCCTTCTTTAACCTTAAAATCTTTATTGTTAGTTAATACTAATTTTTTGATTGTTAAGTTTTCAAATGAATCAATTAGCTCTTGGTCATATCCCTGAATTGCTTCATAAGTCTTTCTGCCCATCACAATTGCATCATAACCATTACAAACATCAAGAAAGCCTGGCCACAAATCATCTGAAATAAAATCCTCGCTCCCATCTTCGCGAGCGATAAACCCATCAGCCGAAACTACGTTAAATAAAGTTATCATTATTTAAAGTCGGTAACTTTAACCACTTTGCCGTTTTTGTCGTAGGTAGTCCATTTGCCAGCTTGTTTTCCGTTCTTAAAAGAACCAGCTCGCATTTTGGTCCCACCCTTTCTAAACCAAACCCACTTGCCAGTCATCTTGTCGCCAGTCATAAAACCCTTAGCCCAGACCGTGCCATCTTTGTGATATAGGGTATGTGCTTTTTTAGTTAGGATTGGCATATTTTTGAGGTTATTTAAGACAGCCTCTATTATAAAGGTTTGAATTAATATTTCTAGAGAGCCTAATTTTTCTAATTTATTCTACGACGAGAGTACCCTTCATGCCCAGCTGACGATGATTTCCAATAGAGCAGTAGTATTCAAAAGTACCGGTCTTGCTGGCCACAAATTGAATGGTCTTTTCTTGTCCGGCTGGTACTGTGCCCGTAGCAGCACCGAACTCGTCTAGCTTCCAGTCATGAGTACCAGCGGTGTTCTTGAAGATAATTTTAACAGTATCTCCTTTTTTAACTTTTATTTGTGCTGGCGTAAAAGTATACGGAGCACCAAGAACTGTAAATGTTTTAACGCTCACCACAGATCCTGTTGGAGATGCGCTTGATGAAGCTGAAACTGTAGGCGAAGGGCTGGCTGACATAGTTGGAGTTGGAGACGCATAGTCATCCACAACCTCATCCCCCTTACCCCATATTAAGTAGGCCCCTCCTACTAGCACTGCCAACACAATAACTGACCATACGACCGCACTGCCTGACTGGTTATGTAGGTTTTTCATATATTTTTATTAGGCTTCTTTAACATTAAGTTATCATGAAGATACGATTTATTCCACCATAGTTTATATTTTCTCTGCTTTTATAATTGCTTCCAAGCGTTCACGAAATATGGTTTCAATGTTTGTGAAACCTAATTCATTTAGAATTTCTATTTGCTCTTTTTCTGTAATTTTTATTTCATCATCTTCGAGATAATGCTTCGTCCATTTTTCTTTTAAGTCTGAGCGGCCCAATCCATCAAAAAAATTAAAATCTTCTATCTGCTCACTCAGATCAGCAACATGAGCATCTCCTTCTCTGGCATATTTATCAGCATTTACAAAAATTCCATCTTTTTTGATAACTCTGGAAATTTCAACAAACAATTCATTGCGGTAATCAGGAGGAAGATTATGTATAGTATAAGCCGAGGCAAATCCATCGACTGACTCTGAATCCATTCCTTTTAATGCAGACAAAATATCATTTTCAACAAAATCTACTCTATCCTTAAAATCCTTTAGAGATCCTCTAGCCACAGCAAGCATCTTCGGCTCGTTCTCTACAGAAATAATATGGGTATTTTCCAGTGAGTTTAGAAGAACTAAGGTTGTAAGGCCAGTACCTGTTCCTGCCTCAACAAGAGTTATTCTGCCTTCTCGATTCGAGAAATAACTAGAGAGGAAATCTCCAACTTTCTTTTGAAAATCATCATGCCAAGGCACCGCCTTCTTAAAAAGATTATAGTCTTCTCCACCAATCTCAGGAAAACGCTTTAACAGGTCCAGATTATCCATATTTATAGCTTAATGCGGAAGAAAATTTGGGGACCCCACTTAGAATCCTGGGGCTTGCTTTGAATTATTCGGCCTTGATAGAATTTCTGAATATTTTCTGCGTAGTTATTAGCTAGTAAGGCGCTTCGCTCCATATATTTATAGCCTGCCTTTTTTAATTCTTCTTCTAGTAAAGCCATCATTGAACCGAGTAAGTGTTGGCCACGATATTCTTTCTTGATTATGGTATCCCACATACATGCAGTCTCATCATCAACATCCGCGAAGATGGGCTCGGCGTCTTTTGGTGTCCGAGCATAAGTAAAGCCAATCACCTCATCTGTATCTGACTTGAGAATTATAATGAAATTATTTTTATTTAAAAAATCTTCTTTAAGTTGTTCAGCTGTAAAACCATGCTCACCAAAAGCTTCCTCTTCCATCGCAACAATACCGTCTTTTATCTTCTCCCAAGAGTCTGGGTCTGATTGGAAAATTTCAGGAGTGGGCATGTTGAAACTTTTTACATGCCTAACAATTTGTAGACCAACATGGCAGGCCATACTAGTGCCTTAAGAATGCCGATTAACCATAAATATACCGAAGAGGTCCCCTGAAGATAGTAGACTAGTGCTCCCACTACTCCCAACCCGTACACTACATCTGAAGAGTTTCTGTTCATAAAATTATTTTAGTTACCGATACTGCATTGTTTAGCGACTCCAAATATTGGGTCACCAAAAATGCTGTTTGAGCACGACACAGAATTGGTGAGTGTTCGGTAATAAAACACATTATTAGCACCGTAACGCACGGTTCGTGTCCCCGAGAATGAACATAACTGATTTTCAGCAGAACAGTAGGACCAGCCTGTTGAGTTTGCGACTACCTGATCAATGTTGACCGTAAGAGCAGAGCAATTTGTAGACGAGGCGCAGACAGTAACCACTGCGATACTGCGCGCTAAACCAGTAACCGTAATGGTGCTTCCACTCACATTCACTTGAAGACTATTTACATTTGAATTATAAGCATTGTAGTAGCCTGTGCCCCCTCCTCCAGAAATTGAGATACTCATACTTTGGCCGATTGCTAGTGTTGGATTAGTATTACTAAAAGTTATTGGTGTTATTTGAAATGTATCGCCATACCCCACAGTTACAGTAAGCACCGCACACTGGTTATTATTCTGGCAGACCGTAATTGAACTGGAACCAGAGTTAATTCCAGAAACGTACAGGGTACTACCGGTAATATAGGCGGTGGCTACGTTTGAATTTGTATTATTAGAAACATAATAGTTGCCGTTGCCATTAATAGTAATGGTTCCGGTTCCTCCTCTGTTAATCGATAAGCTATTTTGACTTAACGAGAGCTGGTTATTCCAATAGTTAGTAGTCCCAACTGTTACGTAAACTGTTGAACAGCCACTATTTAATCCTCCTGAAGAGCAAACGTTGATTGAACCAGAGCCACTCACCAAGCCATAAATCTGAAGCGCATTACCAATAAGCACCGGTTGGAAAATATTCATAGCATTTGGGTATATGGTATATGGCGTGGTTCCTCCTGAAATTGTTATGTTTGCCGACTGACCAACTGTGACTGAGACATTAGTTTGGCTGAGAGAAAGCGTGCCCGTGTTGGGATAATAATTATAGTTATAGTAAGAGGGCCAAACTACGTTTGGAGAGATTTGATTATTGACCATGACATAGACTGAACTACCCGCAACAACTCCATATGTAGAGCCCGTCAATGTGGTGGAAAAGTATCCGTTGGAATTCAAGGTTCCTAGATATTGAGATTGTAATCCAGAGTATTGATTCTGGTAATAAAGAACAGCGCTCGAATAAGGGTCTCCACTAACGGAGATGAGGACTGAACCACCGGCTCCCGATAAGGAAGCAGATGGGGTCGGTGTCATCGCGTGAGCAACAGATCCACTCAACACCATTGTCAGCACGCCAATCGTTACACCTATTTGTAGAAGTGTTTTCATAAGGAGAAAATACCACTTAGCAATATCCTGTCAACTGATTTTATGTTTGTATGCTGATTGCTCGGCTAGATGTTGGAACTTATCTACCACATATTACAACTTAAAGATTTTTTGATTATCAATATTTTTTCTTTCTTCTAGGCTTTGGTCTTTAACTAATGGTAAAACTAGCTCTTCCAGCACACCTTCAAATCTATAATCCTCAATAAAGTACTTTCCAGCTTCTTCTTTCATGTGGCCGTCCAAATTAACTGCAATTGTAATGTGGGGCTTAAAATTTATCTCGTATTCTTTCGTGACATTGTCCACGAATAAGTCCCAATCTTTTAATGCTGATTTTAGCTCTTTTTGAAAATTGCCGATAAAACTACCCTCTCTAGTATTAAGCATGAAAATATACTTTGAATCTGACCCCTTATCAATTATCAACTTATCAAAAGATATTTTCTTATCATCTTCTCTAATATCAAATACTCTCAACACCTCTTCCACCCTAGCCTGCAAATCACTTATCTGTTCTTCTTTAATATAACGAGGTTGGATAAGAGTAATGTGCAAATCCACTGGCTCAAAATATTTTTCAACAAATCCATCAAACCATTTTGGCTTTTCTGTAAGTTTGATTTTTATATAAAGTGCAAATATCTTCATAGCTTATTGGCTTGGTTTTTCACATATCCAAATCATCGAACAGGGCACGCTCTTTGCTTTATAGATTGTATAATATGATTTGCTCAAGTCTTTCTTAATAATTGGTTCAGGTTCTAGATACCCCACTATGTTAAAACCGGCATCTTTTATTAGTCTAAACCATGTAGCCGTCTTGCGATATCTAATATAAACAGGAGCTCCGCCTTTCCAATTCTTTAAAAAAATCTCATGCTCATCATGATAGGAGTGCCGAACCACTAACTTATCTTTTTGGTCTTCTATGTCAGTAAAGAACGTATGGTCCCAACTCCAAATAAACTTACCACCTGGCTTGAGATATGAGTAGACATTCTGTAACGATTTCTTTGGATCTACAGTCCAGCCGAAAGCATAGATAGAAAATACTGTATCAACTAGGGGTATCTTCAGTTTTTTCTCCATATTTGTTTCAAATAACTCAACCTTTCTAGATTCTACAGCTTTCTTATTGAGTTTAGTGGCAAAATCAAATTGAGTTTTTGAAATATCTAAGCCATAGACTTTTTTGGCATTTTTCTTTATTAGATACTGGATAGAGTGTCCACTCCCAAATCCAATCTCTAGGAATATCTTGCCTTTAACTGGACCGATGATGTCAGTATTCTTTCCAATTCCAAAAGGCCCCCAGACGGGCAGAGCAGAATGAGAAAAGAAGTGGTCTGCGACCTTGTTCCACGCATCTCTATTTACTTTGAGTTTATTCATTTAATATACGCCCAGTTAAATTAGCACCTACTATACTAGACAGTTACGTGAAATGCGTAGGCTAAATGCCCCACATCCTCTCCATTTTTATATAATTCATAAGCTTGTTCTGCACTTATTTTAGTATTGCTTAGCAAGGAACGTATTTCTTCCTCTGATTTATCTACAATATCAGGAGCCTCCACATTCCAAGTGTTACTAAGTAGGTCTGTTGCCCGCCCATAATCATAGAAGGCAAAGGTGACGCCATTTCCTTTTTCTATTTTTGCATACTGTTGAAGAAATTCAGGGTCGCTCTGTTTCATAAATGATGTAAATAGTCTTCTGTACTTTACACCCGCTCTAGAAAACAATTCTTCAATAGCTTCAGTCGGTATTCTTCCGCCTATCAATGTAACAAGACTACCGCCTTCCTTTAATTTTTCCTTGGCGGAGATTATAAACCCTAGTTGCGAAAGCAGGGAGTATTTATCAAGAATATCATCATCTCCATTTTTCAAAGATATATAGTATTCTCTGGCTGTCAGAGTCGTAGTGGAACGCTCTGCTCCTATTTCACTTGCTTCTACCATAACCAGAGGAAGGTTCCCATAGATAAAATCTACCTTCTCTGAAACTGGGTAGCAATCACGACCAGAGACATACTCAATCTGTGTATGAAGTTCTGGAATATTTTTCTCTATGTTCTCCTTAACTAGAGGGAGAATGTCAGGCAAAATATCCGTTACAAATAACTTCTTAAGGTTTGGAAAAAGTTTTATTAGAGCTATGGCGTCAATACCATTAGCTGATCCTATAATAGCTGCAGATGAATATTGAGAGTATTTATCAGATAATTCCTTGAACGACTTTAAACCCAAGTAAAGCCAATCATCTTTTGGATTTTCCTCCAGACCAGACATGTCGGGATTAACCATAATACTACCCAAATGGTCTATGCCACTAACGCTCATTAGTTTTGATATATCAATATTTTTCATACTAAAATTATATCGAGTCTGCGTGCTAGCTGTTTGGTACGACGTTGGAACTATCTTACAGGCTTTTGGCAATAAGACCTATAACCAAAATTCCACCAAAATTAAAGATTAATGAAATAGGGATGAACCATGACATTCTTAATCGGGAAAAACCCATAATGCCGATGCCCAATTCGTCTGGAAAGGGCGAAGCGATAATAAGCCCGCCAATGAGGAATGTGAACCATCGGAAATATTTCATTTTGAGCAGGACCTTGAATCTCTTGCCAATCCCCCGATGTTGCACCAATTCCATCAAATGTACTGATAATCTTTCTCGGACAAACCGAAAGATGATGAGGTCCCCGATAACGGCTCCCATCGCTCCGAAGATGGCCACTAAAACGACCGAGTTTGATTGGGCGATTTCGCCCAAGGTCACGATGGCGGGCGCAGCGGTAAACACTGAGGTAAAGAACATGCCAGCAATGAAACTGCCCAGCATCTCGAGTTCTTTGGTAGAAGTCAGTATTCTCCCGAGAACATCTGTTCGAACCAAAACCACAGCCAGAGCAATGCTCATCACGACAATGCTGATATCTTTGAGTAGAAAATTATTTTTATTAGTATTCATAGTTGACTACTACACGCCGGCTGTTTGGTTTGATGTTGGAACGGCTAGACTATTGTAAATAACCAAGCCCTTTCAACAACTTAACGGATGGTGGCACTAAGTCGTAATCCTGAAGTTTATCTTTAGGAACCCAATCAACTTTCTCTAAGCCTTTTGGGACCTTGGGTTCGCCACACAAATACCGACATTTCATGTTTAT
>JBBTYS010000095.1:12103-13318 GCA_038078535.1 Patescibacteria group bacterium
TTATATATGTGAAAAACTTTTCAACTCCATCATGATCAACTTTTATTTCGTTTGCAAAAGATACTTGCTCATTGGACACCTCAACATCAACTCCAAATTCAGTCTTAAGATAATTCTTAAGAGTAGTTGGATTGTCTTGATGAGAAATTGGCTCGCAACCAAAAAGGTACCAAGTTTCTTTATAAGGCTCAGACCCTTCAGGTTTCTTCCGCATTAAAATTGCATCATCATTTTCAATGATAGCAATTATTAATTCTTTCTGTGGTAAGTTGTTTAAGTTTTCCATTGGTGGCTTTATTGACTGCACGCCTTGGACGAAGTCAGAACCGCCTTAATGCAGATACAAGGCTATTCTCCGTTCGTCATAGTTAGGGCTTGGTAATACTAATTTAACTTTTGAAAGATGTAGGCTTCTTTAAAAGAAGCGGCTGGGCTTCTTGGTACATCTATCACTTTATATAATTTAAATCCATTTTGTTCAAAAGCTGTTACGTTTCTATTGCCATATGGCTTGCAAGCATACAATTTACAAATAAATCTTCCCCAATTGCTATCTTTAACTGGCGAATTAAAGAACCAACCTTCTTTTACTAAAAACCTGGATAAATTTCTAACTGTTTCTTCAATAGGAACATGTTCTAAAACTCCAGCTGCAATTATTAAATCGAACTTTTTATCTTGAAGCTCTGTTAGCTCTTTGGTTATATCTGCTAAAAATACATCTATCCTGTGCTCATAATTATGTTGAACCAGTCTTGCTTTAAAGAAATTTGTTAGTTTTGGATTTAAATCAAAGGCAACAACTTTAGCATTTTTAAACCTTTTCAAAACTGTCGTTGAATAGACGCCAGTTCCACAGCCCGCATCCAACACATTTAGATATTCGTCTTCAGAAAATGGCAACTGAGAAACAAAATATTTAACTGAATCCTTGTACCCAACTAGTGAGGATAAAAAATCGTACAGACGGGTAAAGTTTCCTATTTTAGAATAAACATTTTGGGAGTTCATCATTTATTATAACGGTCCTATCGTCCAAGACCCGTCATTAAAAAGATAGCATAAAGACTAACGAATTTGAATTGCTGCGAGACATGGATTCGAACCATGATCAACGGCTTCAAAGGCCGCTGTCCTACCATTAGACGATCTCGCAATCAGTCTTTACGTTGTTAACTATCTCCAAATACAGCTTTATTATGCCTTATTTTGATT
>JBBTYS010000096.1:0-1930 GCA_038078535.1 Patescibacteria group bacterium
TAAGGATCTTGGAGATTGCCCAGAGACTCTTGCCCGAAGCCACGTGTACGCGTTGAGAATCATTAAGCGCAGAAGTAGGAATCAAGATTACCCAACCCAACCAAGCAAATATAAGCGTGAGAACAAGAGTGGCAGTGACATGGAACACGTGCTCATGAGCTCTGTAGTAGTTGCGTGGGATAAAGAGGTTCCGCATTAATAGAAGCTGGTCTAGAGAGGCTTCTGGTCGATTACTTTACCGGTACCAGTCTGGCCGGCTCGAAGTTGCTGAAGCTTGGTTATAACGGTTTCGTTGTCTTTGTTTGAATCTACAGATAAAATCTTCTCCATTTGGATGATAGCATTGGGGATATCTTTCCTCTCTTCATAAATTAACCCCAAATACCAATGTGCGTTCGCAAAGTCTGGCTGGAGCACTAAGACTTTTTGGAATGAATCAAAAGCTTTATCTTTTTGACCAGCTCGATAGTAAAGAAGTCCAAGTTCAAATAATAAGTTGGGCTGATCACTATTAAATGGAGCAATTCTTTCTAGTTGCTTAATAGCATCTAGTAATTTACCCTCTCGGTCATAAACGACTCCAAGGTTATATATTGCTAAGCCAAAATTATTTGATAATTCGATTGCCTTTTTATAGTTACTCTCAGCACTTGCAAGTGAAGCCACAGACAACTGAAGTAATTGAGCAGAATTCGGGCTACCACTAGCGAGCTGGCGCGCAATTTGAGATTTAGCTAAGTATAAATTACCAATCTGGTTATAATATGAGGCATCACCAGGCCTAAGTTCAGTGGCTTTAAGAAATGCGGCTTCTGACAAAGCATCCACACCATCTACGAGACCCAGTAAATTTTGGTAGACAATTCCGAGATTTTCCCAATTGGCTGATTCTCGAGGCTCAAGAGTTGTGGCAGTTTTAGCTAAACTAATAGCCGAACTCATGTAATTTTGTATACGAGCCTGAAGCTGGGTGTCAGAAGCATCAGCTTTCTTGTTTAGCTCTCTGCTCAAGAGGCCAAGTGCAACCTGAGAAGCAGAACGATAGTATCTATCATTTTTATTATTCCAATTCACAGCACTTACTAATTCATTGGCTGATTTATCAATGTCTTTGTTAACAAGCGCCTGAGCATATTTAACATCACCGAAATAAACTGAGAAACCAAAGTAAATGCCCACCAGCACCAGGATTAGGCCAGCAATGAAGCCAAGAGAAGAGACTAAGGAAAGACCGACATTATCCTCAACACTAAACACACGGCCCCTATCCCCCCAGATAGAGACAACGGCCAAGGCCAATAAGGCGTAAGCTAAAAATACCAAAGTTAGATTGAAAGGATACAGCACAAACGCTACGCCAACAGCAAACAAGCTTGCCCAAATAAATTGAGCATTAGAGCCACTCACTGATTCCTTCAGTCCCACGTAGGAAACTACTCCTTGTATAAAGCACCAGAGCAGAACAAGGAGCGCCAAAACCATGAGAACTCCACCCTGAGTCACTGAAGTAAATATTTCTGCTGTGCCATCAAAAAATTTAGCTGTTGAGAGAGTAGAATCTGCCAACTTACTAGCACCGTACTTATCAAAAGCAATCCCAAATGTCTCTGGACCATAACCAGTAATAAGTTTTTCTTTAAGTGCAGATTTTGTAACCTCAGTTGAAAGACCAAATGATGGTGCAACCTCGATAGGTAAATTTTTCTTTATGTTTGTGAAGTTAAAATTTACAACCATCAGAAATACACCAATAACAATTACGGTCATTGGTAAAATAAATCTTGAAACTGAAAACTTTTCATGATTAAGACTGCCGAAAGCCACTACTCCAGCCATGCCAGCAATCGCAACTACCCACAAAACCCACCAATTTAATATTACCAATAAGGCAAGGCCAGCAACTAAAGCAACCTTATTCACATATTTCAGC
>JBBTYS010000097.1:0-2477 GCA_038078535.1 Patescibacteria group bacterium
ACGCTCATAGACATAAACAAGGACTTTTTGAGAATTGCTAAGGAGAAGGACATTGGAGTTCACAATATCGTGACGATTTGCTCTGACATTCTGGAGGCTGACGTGTCAGCGAATAATGATCTAGTCATCTCGATGTTCGCCTATCACCATGTTCCAAATAATAGGAAGGCTGATTATCTAAAGAAGGCGAAGGAGGCTCTTAAGCCTGGCGGCCTGCTTCTTCTAGGTGAGATATTCATGCAGAGTAAGGCGGATACGTTGAAGTACTATGAGGATTTGATCGCTTCGATTCCCGGATCGAAGGATAATCCTGCTTTGGTCAGTTTTCTAAGGCAGACTGCGCAAAGCGATGATTTTGAATTTAAAGTCTCCAAGGAGTATGCCTACAATCAACTAAAAGAGGCAGGTTTTTCTCTGGTTGAGTCGAAAAAGATATGGCCCCTCGATGGCAGTTTGTCGGCTGATGATGGGACATTTGTGGAGGTTTGGAAATCAAATATTACGAAATTGTTTCTAACATCTGCAGGTTTTACTAACTCTGAAACTACAGATATTTTGATGGAAGAGATCCCAAAGCAGGCCGAATTGTGTAAGGTTTTGAAGATTAGCTGCACCCAGGATGAGACTGAGGAATCCTATGTGAATGAGTCCAAGAATGAGCTTCGATCACTCGGTTTCAAGGACATAAAGGTTCTTGATCTGCACAAACCGATGAAGCCTGATCCTGCCGACATTGTGTATGTCTGTGGCGGCAATACTTTTGCGATCCTGCAGAAAATGAAAGAAACGGGTGTCGATAAATTTATAATTGATTCAGTGAATAAGGGTGCCTTGTACATAGGCGTTTCCGCGGGAAGCATTATGGCTGGCAAGACCATCGAGATTGCCGGATGGGGCTCGACCGGAGACAAGAATGAGGTCGGCCTCAAGGATCTCACTGGCTTCGGTTTTACTGACGTAGCAGTTTTTCCTCATTATCAGACTTCACAAAAAGATGAGGTCGCGGAATTCAAGAAGAGGGCCACTTATCCGGTTATTGAAATTACCGACAATCAGATGGTGTTTGTGAGGGATAATAAAGCAAAAAAGATAGGGAGATTTTAAAGTGGACATAAATCCGATTTGGAGTAATATTTAAGCCATGTCCGTCACCCTCATCTTCGAAGCTCACGGCACGACATTCGACAACGAAGCTCATCTCTCGTCGGGCTGGAATGACGTGGCTCTGTCGCCATTGGGCGAGCGGCAATCGCGAGAGATGGGCGAGCGCTACAAGGACGACCATTTCGACGCCATATTCTGCTCGGACCTACAGCGCGCCTACAAGAGCGCCGAGATCGGATTTGGGGACAAATGGCCGATCATCCGCGACGCCCGATTACGAGAATGCAACTACGGCGACTTGACCCAGAGCCCGAGCGAAATAGTCGACAGGGAAAAGCCGCAGAGGATACATACGCCATTCCCGAACGGGGAGAGCTATATGCAGACCAATGTCCGTATGAAGTCATTCCTGGATGATTTGAAGCGCGATTACAATGGCAAGCGCGTCATGGTCATCGGTCATCGCGCGACCCAGTATGGCATCCAGAACATCGTCGAAGGCACGCCGTACGAGAAGCTCACCACCACGCATTTCAAATGGCAGCCAGGGTGGGGGTATGAGGTGTAAAGCATAATTTTCATGGAAAATATAAAAGAAGACGGAACAATTAATAAAGAAAGGAAAGTGCCTTGTTCAGAATGTGCATCCAAAACTTATCACAAGGTCTTAAAATCGATTAATTATCTTGAATCTGGGGACTGGGGAATTACATGGGGTAATTATGAAATAATTATATGTCAGGGATGTAGATATATTTCCTTTAGAAAAGTTTTAGGGACTGATGATGTAATTGGACAAGATGAGGAGGGAAATTTCATATACGAGGAGGAAGAGGAGTTGTTCCCTCCAAGATTGAGTGGAAGGAAAGAGCTTGAGGATAATAGGTTTTTGCCCTTGGATGTCGGAAGAGTATATCGTGAGACCTATCGTGCTATTAATGGCGAACAACCGATTCTCGCCGGAATGGGAATCAGGGCGTTGGTTGAAGCTGTATGTGTTGAAGAAAAAATAAAGGGTAGAAACTTGGAGAAAAGGATTGATAACCTAGTTGAAGCTGATTTACTTACCAAGAAAGGCGCTGAAATTCTTCAGCAAATTAGGCTTTATGGTAATGATGCGGCTCACGAAGCAAAAGCGGCAAAGATTGAGGATCTGGGGGTCCTAATGGATATAGCCGAAAACCTTCTACACAATACATACCTACTTAAGATAGGGGTAGCAAAGCTAGAAAAAGTAAAAAGTAAGCCTAAAGAGGCTAAGAAATAGAACCCTGGTTTGCCTGGTATTGACTTTAAAATTAGGCTACAATTAGTCTATGGACATACAGAGGGCACAGCAAGCAGCTTTGTATTTTGCATCTAGCGTAAGCGAT
>JBBTYS010000098.1:0-5536 GCA_038078535.1 Patescibacteria group bacterium
TCCAATAATTCCTTTTGATAAAGTATCCCAGCCACCGTAATAAGAAATTGAGGATGTGATACAACCTATTTTTAATCTTTTATTTTGCATCTTTGATATGCTCAGAAGCTAAAAGAGTCGCAATAGTAGAGAGAGGATCTAGGACCTCGCCCTTTTTAACTTCGCTTAACCACTCTGCAAAAGGTCTAATTACTAAATCGAGCTCTTCTTCGTGACTAATTTTTGCATTTTCTGGAATTTCACAATCAAGCGCTAAAAAAGAAAATGATAGTGTAGGCATACTGCGCGTAGACTTCATAAATTTATGGAGATAAATAAAATTATTAGAACGATAGCCAGTTTCTTCCTCTAGCTCCCTCTTCGCTGCTTCAATAGGCTCCTCGCCTTTATCTATAACGCCAGCCGGTATTTCGAGCAGTACTTCGTCCGCCGCTTGTTTAAATTGTCGAATAAGGACAATCGCTTTTTCTTTGGTTAAGGCAACAATTCCTACCGAGTTAGGCTCGCCAACAAAAATAAACTCCTGCTCACTTTTATCTCTGGGATCTATGAAAGATTGTTTTCTTGCAAACTTACCAAATTTTTCTAAAAGAGTTTCTTCGGGACCTAATTTTTCCCATTTCTTGATCATTTATTTCTTAGGGTTAGCGATATACCAATCAAAAGTTTTTTTAACACCCTCAGTGAATGGCACGATTGGTTCCCAACCAGTATCGCGTTTGATTTTGGATATGTCTGCCAGTCGTCTTTTTACACTTCCTGCAGGAGATTCTTGGTATTCAACTTTTTTGGGTCGCCAGCCGAAAGTTGTAAATATGGCTTCGGCGAGGCCTCTCATCTTATATTCTTCTGGAGAACCAATATGATAAGTCTGGCCATCCGTCTTGTCTGATTCCATAACTAACCTAATTGCCCTCACGGCGTCGTCAATATAGCAAAACGAACGTTTATCCTGTTCTCCATAAACTATGAAAGGGTCGGTCTTATTTAAATAACGGCCAATAAGCTCTGGGATGACATGATGATACCCTGCCCGTGGTCCGTAAAAATTATGAGGACGAACAATGGCCATTCTTAAATTGTAGCTCTTGGCGTAATGGATGAAGAGCTGTTCACCTATTAGCTTTGTACTGGCATATGACCAACGTGGATTAGAAATATCAGGAATGACAGCAGGTACGGTTTCGGGCGTAGGAATTGGAAGAGAGTCAAAAGCTTCCCGAGCCCCAGCATAAAGCTCGTTGGATGATGTAAAGAGTATTTTCCCTTCGGAATTCTTAGATCTAAACCATTCAATAGCATTAATTGTCGTCATTAAATTAATGCGCAAAACTTCATGAGGCATCTCATAAAAAAGTTTTGTGCCATTTACAGCGGCGAGGTGGTAAACCTGATCATATCCAGAACCCAGTTTATCCCATTCGGTCATATTGGTAAGGTCAGCTTGAATAAATTCCACGTTTGGACTAGTTAGAAGTTCACTTAAATCTTTGTCTTTAGTGCTGCGAAAAAAATTATCAGTTATTACAACCTTATAGTCTAACCCAGCTAGATGTTTAGCGAGGTGGTAACCAATGAAACCAGCGCCCCCCGTTATAAGTGCTTTCTTAATCATTTTTATTTTTCCTAAACGAAGCCATGAGAAGTTGGGTCACAGGTTCGGTTTTCATTTTAACTGACTTGGCTAATTCTGCTGGATGAGATTTTCTTAATAATATTGAGAATAGTTTCCTAAAACTTAAGGTTGCTTGATAATCCCAATAGGAAAACCACTCTTTTAGGGTTCGCTCGGATTCAACCTCTTGGTGAGCAGTATTAGAAGCTAAGACGGCTTTAAATAATATTGAATTATGGTCTTGGCTAAAAGCCGAAGTATCTTTGGGTAAGCAGTGTCCACCAAAAGACTTTCCGTATTTCAAATAATTTTTCTTATTAAATATAAAATCTATAACTTCTTCTGTGTGCTGACCCTCAAGACCATTCTCATGCATTGAATCTCCAAACTCATTTACAAGAGCGATGCGACTAGCATTCCAAATATTAGATAGGTATTTAATATACGAAGCCTGCTCAGGGGTGCCATCAAATGTTTTTTCTGTCATGTTAATCCATTTCTTAATAAAACTTGGCCACTCTTTTACATTTCTATTGCCAACAACAAAGTAATAAGGCCTGATACATTCCTCAACGCCTTTTTTCTCATGTAAAAACTCCGGGATGTAACAATCAAATTTAAGATCTTTTAAATATCGCGGCAAGACCGTTGAACGCAAAGCCACTTTACCCTTGGCGCTTTCTAAAGAAGCTAGAGCCTTTCGTATGGCAGAAATATCTTGAGTGCCATCGGAGAGAACCCTATCGCCAACGCACACCATGTACCAAGTATTTTCACTGTCCAAATCCAAAACACCACCAAGTGGTTTGATCTGAGAATAAATATTTTCATATTTAGGATAGTTCTGGGCTGGCGTACCTATGTCAAAATAGCTGACATTGTAGCCCATAGGCTTCGGAGCCAAAGCGTTGGCTTGACCAACCCAGCCGTACCCCACAATTACAATTTTTTCCTTGTCTTTCATGTTTAAACAGGGTCTTTAATGACCCGAAAACTATACCCCAATTTTTAAATTTTTACAACCTTTAGAAAAGAAATCACCTATTGACTGAGCCTCTATTTTTATTATATTCTTTAATGTATGGAAGCTTCTCGTCACGATGTCCCTCTTGGTAATTATGAGAATAAATATGCCGCCCAAAATCCTATTTCCAGATTTTTAGTTGAAAACTTTCTTAAAAACTTCCGTGAGTTATTGCGAATAACCCCGAAGCCTCATACAATAGCTGAAATAGGTGCAGGAGAAGGGTTCCTGACTAGCATCTTGCGCGATACCTATCCTGTTCCTACTAAAATCTTTGCAAGCGATATCTCCAATGTTATATTGGATGTCGCGCGTCGGAATCTCGCAGATAAAAACATCGAATTTTCTATCCAGTACGGAGAGAACCTGTCATATGAAGACCACAGCTTTGACTTAATAGTCTGCTCAGAAGTCTTGGAGCATGTCCAAGATCCCAACAAAACTTTAAGAGAAATTTATCGAATCAGTAATGGTTGGGTCATACTATCAGTGCCGTGGGAACCTACTTGGCGAATCTTGAACGTGTTGCGAGGTAAATACCTCCGACATCTAGGAAACACCCCGGGCCATATTAACCACTGGTCGCGTAAAGAATTCATACGATTGGTAGAAAGCCATGATTTTAAAATAGAAAAGGTCCTTAAATCATTTCCATGGACTATGATTCTTGTCTATAGATGATATTTAAATCTACTAAAAAAACTGTTGTTTTCTTGGTGCTTCTTGCTATAACAAGCGGTACATTTTGGAACGTTAAAGTTTGGGGCGATCAAGAAGCCCGAGGCGATGACCAGACCTACTTGGCCATAGCTACGGATATTTTGGATCGTGGCACTTTCACAGAAAAAGGCCACCAAGCGGAGATTGAACCACTCTATCCATTTTTTATAGCCTCGTTGTATAAGGTTTTTGGCAGAAGCCAAGATGTTGTAAGAGTGGCGCAGATCATTATGTTCGCAGCCACCATTGTTGCTTTATATTTTCTGTCAAAGTCTCTCACAACTCCCAGCCTTGCTTTACTTGCAAGTAGCATATCGGCAGTTTTTTACGGCCTTGCTCGGCCTACAGGATCGTTATACCGTGAGACTTTAATAATATTTTTTGCAGTAATCATAATGTTGGCTCTTTATAAAGCCTGTACCGGATTACGGCTTGTTTGGTTTGCTGTTGCCGGAGCAGTTTTAGGATTGTACGTGCTATTGAATTCCAGTTCTCAGTTCTTCTTTGTGTTTATAACCGCAGGAATCGTTCTGGTGCTTTATTCAAAAGTTACATGGAAACAGGTCTTCGTTCGTTGTGCCGTATTTTTAGTAGCTTTAATCATCGTGCTTTCGCCTTGGATAATTAGAAACCAAGTCAGTAAAGCAGATGCGATCATTGCGCCTCGCGCAGGTTTGGTGCTTCTTCGCCGATTGGAAAGTGCTAATGTGCTATATGAAAATTATAAGTTGAACCTTATGGGATACACTCTGGGTTATTTCTTTTCTGAATCGATTGATCCTAACATTCTTAAAAAAATCTTCCGACCTACCAACCAAATTGAGGAACGCCAAGCCCAACTCTTAAAAGAGGGTTACAGTTACGGAGAGATCGACAGCATTTTTTTAGAGGAGTTTAAATCCCAGATAAAATTTGCCCCACACAAGTACCTAAGTATTGTATTGATTAACTTTCTTCACCTGAACAATCCTTTTATCCCAGACAAAGATGATCTTGCCAACGTCAGCACCATTCTTCTTTTTACCGGCGATCGCCATCCGGACTTAGAATTTTATAGCAAAGCAACGGTTATTTTAACCCTGCGCGTCGGCTGGCTGATATTTTTTACACTGACTGCATATGGAATTTATAAGACTAGAACAAGGTGGCGCAATTTTGTCTTTATTTTCCTTTATCTCGCTTATATAAACATTATCTTCAGCGCCAGTCACGGCATTCCCCGCTTCGCTCTCCCCATGTATCCTTTTTATATATTACTAGCAGTAATAGGCCTTTCTCATATCTTAAAGCGCTACCCAGCTCTCCACAGACTCCAGATCGACTAAAGCAACTTTCTGGTTGCATAAAGTTGTTTTTTGTGTTATATTCAAACAACTTTATCAAGTCTGATTTCTCCACCATGGAAACGAACACAAACCCATATATTAGCTTCGTCCTTCCGGCCTATAACGAAGAGCTAGCCGTAGGCAAATCTATACAGCAAATCCGCGAGGTAATGAATCGATTACCTAATTTAAACTACGAAATTATTGTCGTAGACGATAATTCCACAGATAAAACCAACTTCATAGCCACATCTGAAAAGGTGACTGTCGTTCGTCGAAGCGTTACGGGTGGTTCAGGCGCATCAAGAAAAACTGGTATCAAATCTGCCAATGGTGAGCTTATCGTAATGTTTGACGTTGATGGCACCTACGATATTACTAAGCTCCCCGAAATGCTTTCTTACTTCCCAGAATATGACCAAGTAAATGGAGCCCGTACCAAAGAAATGGGTACTATGAAAATCTTACGTACTCCAGCCAAATGGTTTCTAAGAAACTTCGCTTCATACTTAGCCAAAACCAAAATCCCCGACCTCAATACTGGATTCAAAATATTTAAACGCGATATTATGATGCGTTATCTTTGGGTTATCCCAGACGGCTTCTCCTGCGTCACTACTATGACCCTAGCCTTTCTTTGCAATGGCTACAGAGTTAAATATGTTAGCACTGAATATAATAAGAGGATTGGTAAATCAAAGTTCCATCCAATCAAAGACACTTTTAAATATTTTTCCACCATAATTCGTTTGGTTTTGTTCTTTGCGCCAATGAGAATATTTGGTCAAGTGGCTTCTGTCATATTTTTGGTTGGTATTATAACCACGATCCGACACAAAATAATCCTCGACT
>JBBTYS010000099.1:0-1402 GCA_038078535.1 Patescibacteria group bacterium
TGTTTCAGACGCGGCAACAGTTACCGGTTCAGTATCAACAACAACCAAAGCCAAAGTTCTTCACAATTCTACTCTCAACAGTCAAGTATTAGTTCAGAACCTAAGAAACATCATCACCGGCACTTCCACTTTTTCAACCTCTTCCAATATCGTTACCGGAACAGGCACTTTATACACAACAGAATTAGTAGCGGGTGATTATATTTGGCTGGAATCCTCCCAAACCTGGCAGCAAGTTTCTTCAATTGCTTCCAGTACAGAATTAACTTTGTCAGCTACTTCAACCATAGCTGGCTCTGGCCAATCATCTGTCAGAGGCAAATCCAATTTTCAATCAGGTGAACAACTCCAAGTAAACGGCTCTAACTACATAGTCATCTCCAATACCGGCGATTCCGCCATTGCTACCGCTAAAATAGACGGAGTTTGGACAAATCCGGATACGACTGCGGTTACAATAGACGGTTGGACAACCACCTCAACCAACTACATAAAAATTTATACCACTTCAACAGCAAGGCATCAGGGCAAATGGGACAGCGCTAAATATAACTTAACAGCGACCAGCGGCACTGTTTTAAACATCAACGAAGAAAATGTGGTTATAGACGGCCTTCAAATCCATAAGAACAGCAACATAGCCACAACCTTCGGAGTTGATTTTAATAATACAACCGGAGTAAGTAATTTCACTTTGTCCAACACAATAATAAAAGGCAATACTAATTTTACCGCCACTCCGCAGTCGGGCATTGCGATAGTCTCTAATACCGGATCCGGAATTGTTAAACTTTATAATAATATAGTTTATAATTTTAAAGGAGTTACGACTTCAACTATTCATAACGGAATTATTTTTGCTAACAGCAATTATACGATATATGCTTATAACAATACGTTTTATAATCTATGGACGAGCTGTTATAGACAGACCGCAGGAATTTTTATTGCCAAGAATTCAATCGCGCAATCCTGCAACGACGGTTTTATGGGAACCTTTTCAACTTCTTCTGATTACAATATTTCCGATATTGCCGGCGACGCTCCCAACGCTACTTTTTCAACATCCAGCATAACCGTTTCTTTTGTTTCTACTTCAACATCTGATTTCCATTTATCTCCCACCGACTCTTCTGCTAAAGATATGGCAACCAGTTCTCCGGCAACCGATCCCAATTTGTCTTTCACCACCGACATTGACGGCCAGACCAGAACCGACTCTTGGGACATCGGAGCGGATGAATTTGTCAATACCGCTCCCAATGCTCCGGTTGGTTTGGGGCAATACACTTCAGGTTGTTCCAGTTCCATCTCCACTTCTACATATTGGATAGCCACCTCTACCGCATGTTTTATGGGAGTTATTTCCGACTCTGATTTATATGACTTGGAAAAACTCCAA
>JBBTYS010000100.1:0-4420 GCA_038078535.1 Patescibacteria group bacterium
TATCCACTTAATTCTTTCAACTCAACGTCCATCCGTCGAAGTTATTACTGGTTTGATTAAGGCTAACATGCCTTCACGTGTTGCTTTGTCAGTTGCCAGTCAGATAGATTCACGCACGATTCTTGATATGGCTGGTGCCGAAAAGTTGCTAGGTAAGGGTGACATGCTTTTCTTGTCTGGTGATACGGCTCGACCCCGTCGTATTCAGGGAGCATTAGTAACTGAAAGTGAAGTCCACGACGTTGTTAAATTTATTAAAGAGCAGGGCGATAAACTTGAAGTCAGTAATGAACAATCGCTTCAAGTTGATTTTAGTGCTCCCGCCCCAGGTCAAATTGGTGGTTATGACTCAGGCAATGAAGAAGACGATATGTACTCTGAAGCTAAACTTGTGGTTATGGAAGCAGGTAAAGCTTCGGCATCACTACTCCAGCGCCGTCTCCGTGTTGGCTACGCTCGTGCCGCCCGCTTATTAGATATCCTTGAGGACAAAGGAATTATTGGACCAGGGGATGGTGCTAAACCTCGTGAAGTTTATGTAAAATCCGAAGCTGAAGAAATTCAGCACGGCGCACCTGTTTCAGCCTCAATGGCTCCAAGTCCTGAATTAATTTCTGCAGATAGTCCTGAAGCTGAAAAAGACAATGGCTAAAATGTTAAATTTCAGTCTTAAGTTTGTAGATATAATGGTCGGCATAGTTTTAGGTTTGGGTTTTCAGTGGTGGCCAGAGCTACACGAGCCCTGGCAATACGTCGCATTTATATTTGTCTATTTTGATATCGTCGACTATTGGATAGAATATTCTCCTACTTTAAAGAAATGGCCACCAAAACGAGAAATCGATGTCATATTAGATGTTGCGATTAGCTTCTCCTTGTTCCTGTATATTTATTCGACCCAGCTTGCGATTATATATTTACTTGGAGCATGTATATTGACTAAGGTTCTAGATTACCTGTGGCTATTGAGTTCAAAAGTTGAGTTTAATCCAACTGGACCAGATAGGGTCTATATAGACACATGGTTAAAACTCAACTTATCAATAGTGATAATGTCTCTTGCCTTAATAGCGCTTAACTACTATATGCACCTTGCGCCTTCATTAACACTCTTCGTTTATATTGGGGGTAGACTTGTGATTCGAATCATAGCCAGTACTCAATATAAGAAGATTCACTACTCTTAGTGAAGAGCCAGATTTTTCTTCTTGTTTGGCACAATAAGACACCTCGTTGTCAGCTTGCTTTTATGGCCTAGTTTTGTACTATAGTGGAGTCTATACATACAATACCCTTGCTCCAGTTTCCGCTTCAATGGCTCCAAGCCCTGAATTGATTTCTGCAGATACGCTCGAAGCTGAACAGAACGAAAGATAGGAGAGCGAGTGATCAAGAAAAGCACGTTGACAGTAAAGAAGTGGAGGCATCCATCCGGATGTACCTGTCGTGCCCCGCAGTGTCCAGAAAGGCAGAAGTATTACGGATGGCCGGTTGTGGTGCTTAAGCCAGCATACAGAAAAGAGAAGACAAAAAAGAGCGCCAGAGAGCGCTCTTAATCGTTGGGATAAACCACCTTGCAATTACGGGCTCGTTTTGTAAGATACATGTACTAATTTTTAACTAATTTTATGACTCCAAAGAAACATCCAGCCAAAGAAGAAACTAAAAAATCAGCCGCCGCCAAAGTCCAAGAAGGTCGGGGCAAGAACGTCGAGATGATGGTTAAGGAATTGCAGGAGAAGTATGGCGAAGGTTCAATTATGCGCTTAGGCCAAGTTGGCAAAGTTGATGTTGATGTTATTCCGACTGGTTCATTGTCTTTGGATATTGCTCTTGGTGTTGGTGGTGTACCTCGTGGCCGTGTTATTGAAATCTATGGTCCAGAAAGTTCTGGTAAAACAACTCTTTGCTTACATATAGTTTCTGAAGCTCAGAAAGCTGGAGGCATCGCTGCCTATGTTGATGCTGAGCACGCATTAGATCCAGAATATGCTAAGAAGATTGGCGTTAGAATAGACCAGCTTTTAATCTCCCAACCTGATACTGGTGAACAGGCTTTGGATATTGTGGAATCACTAGTTAAGTCTGGTGGTGTTGATGTAATTGTTATCGACTCAGTGGCCGCTCTTACGCCTCGTGCCGAGATTGAAGGCGAGATGGACCAACAACACATGGGTTTACAGGCTCGCTTGATGTCTCATGCTCTTCGTAAATTGACTGCTATAGTTGCTAAGTCTAAGACCACTGTTATCTTCATTAACCAGCTTCGCATGAAGATTGGCGTGATGTTTGGTAACCCAGAAACCACCACTGGTGGTATGGCTTTGAAATTCTATTCTTCTGTTCGTATTGAAATCCGTCGCTCAGCGCAGATTCAATCAGGTGAAAAGATTGTCGGTAATCGCACTAAAGTTAAAATTGTTAAAAATAAAGTTGCGCCACCATTCAGAACTTGTGAATTTGATATTCTCTACAACGAAGGCATTTCTAAATATGCCGACGTTGTAAATGCTGGCGTAAGATATAACGTCGTTGTTAAAGCTGGTTCTTGGTTCAGCTATAACGGCGAAAAGATTGGCCAAGGCATTGAAGGCTCCCGCCAGTTCCTCAAAGACAACCCCAAAGTCATGAATGAAATTGTCGCTAAAGTCCGTAAGGCCGCCAGCGAAGAAGAAATTACTGGCGTAAGTGTGGCACCGGATGAGGCAGAAGAAAAATAATTTTATGGCAAAAACCAAAGAAGAGAAGTCAATACAAAAAGAGACAAAGCAAATATGTTTCGTCATCTCTCCTTTTGGTGATTGGTTCAATCTTTACTACAAAGATGTTTTTAGGCCTGCTATTGAAAGTGCGGGACTTGAGGCTCATCGCGTGGATGATTTATATGGTCCTAATATTATAATTCAAGATGTTTGGGAATACACACAGAAAGCAAAAATAATTCTTGCAGTGCTAACTGGTAAAAATCCTAATGTTTTCTATGAATTAGGACTTGCTCATGCATTGCCTAAGCCTGTAATATTGGTAGCCGAATCGATAGAAGATGTTCCTTTTGATATAAAACCGACAAGAGTCCTTTGTTATGACAAAAATAAGCCCGATTGGGGTAAAAAACTAAGTGACGATATCCAAGCTTCCATTAGAGAAATCTTAAAAGATGAGAAGAAGGCAATTCCAGCAATATTTCTAAGACAATCAGACACTCCTGTTGTACATGCTGTTACTCCTGAGCAGAAAGAAATGCTTACTTTAAGACAAGAACTTACTAGTGTTAGGAGAGAACTGGAAATGATGTTGCGCAATACTACTAGCCAGATTCATAATGCAGGGTTTATTAGTAATGTAAGAGAAGCTGAGTTGGAAGTAAAAAATTATATTAAACAGGGATTGCCTAACGAATTAATAATTTCTCGGCTCAGAGGCAGAGTGCCATCCGACTGGATTCGTAGACAAATTGATGGTTTCAGAAAAGAGGTATCAGTAGAGTTGCCATTTTAATTAAACTTAATTAAGTTCGGTAAATCAAAAAGCGCCCAATGGGCGCTTTTTGATTTAAAGATCAAAGTCATCATCAGTTTCGTCTTCATCGGATGATTCCATGTCGATTAAACGTGATTCAAGGTCATTAACTTTTTCCTTCAACCTAGAAAGATTGTTTGATAACGAAATAAGTACAATGATGATAATAATGATTAAAAAAGTCATTTTATCTGACTGTCTGGTTTCGAGTGTATGGCATGAGGGCCATGTGACGGGCGAGCTTTATGGCATTAGCGATGATTCGCTGGTGTTTAGCACAAAGGCTGTTGCGTCGTGAGGTTCCAATCTTGAATTGGGCGGTAACATAACTACGTAAGAACTTGGTGTTCTTGTAATCTATATGATTAATGTTGTCTTCGCAAAGTTTGCAGTTCATTTTTTGTAATTTATTTTTTAGGGAGTTTTAAGAATCTTGCTCTTAAGCCCCAGTAGTGGATGGGGTCCCACGAAGTGGGGAAACCGACGGGACTGGTTTCTGGGTCTGGGGCGTAGGGCTAGTTCTTAAAACGGAAGGTCGCTTTCTTTGATTGCCATTTCGTCTTCTTCGACGCCGGCATTCAAAGGTTCATTTTCGTCAATAATTGGTATCTCTGGTTCAGGAGATGAGCTAGCAGGGGCTGAACTTGCAGGGCGTCTTGTAGAGCCTGCAGAAAGCTCATAGGAGCCTTGTCCGGCACCAGAAGGTCGAGGACCCATCTGGAGGTTTTCGGCGATGATTTCGGTCATGTAGCGCTTCTTGCCAGTTTCCTTATCATCCCATGAACGAGTCTGGAGTCTGCCCTCAATCATAGCGAGAGCGCCCTTCTTTAAGTAGTTAGATGCAATGTCACCGAGACGTCCCCAAGCAATTACGGTATGATATTCCGTTGCTTCTTTACGG
>JBBTYS010000100.1:4430-5913 GCA_038078535.1 Patescibacteria group bacterium
GTCTTGAGTAGTTAAATACAAATCAATTAGGCAGTTCAAAAAGTAAATATTGTCGCTTAGCAAGCCGCTTACCTTTGCTTTGCCGTCGAAAAAATGGAACAACCCATTTTTATTGTCGTAACATTCTGGCCACTTGGTGTTGTGCGGGCTTCTGGGTCCTGAGTAAGTCTACCGATTATGAGAACTTTATTGAGGTTCATGAGTTTTGGTTTTTAGAGTTTTTCGATAATCGTCTCGAGCTCTTTCTCTAACTTTTCTCCATCTGCTGAAGATTTGGCAGGGGCTTTGCTGGTCGCTTGGGCACGCTTTTCAAGGCGTTCCTTGGCTCGCATTTGGCGCTCCAATGCCTGACTCTTCTGGGCGTCTGAAGGAAGTCGGATAATTAAGGATCGGAGGATATCGTTATTGAGCTTAATATATTCCTCTACGACTGCCAATACCCCTTGTTTGCCTTCAGGTAGTTCCAATTCACCATCAGTACTGAACTGGATGTAGCCAAAATAACTGTGGTCATTGTGGGCTACTTGGTAAGACAAGTGCTGGTGTTCAGGTTCTTTAACAAAAGTAACCGTAGCACCATTATTTGCTAACTGATCTTTCAACTCGCTAGAAATCATAGCAATCCGAGATTCCTCCAAGTTCGGATTAATATGAAAAGCTAACTCGTAGTTTCTACGTACATCGCTCATGCGAGTATTTCGTTAGATTGCCGACAGGTATCTGACAGAAGTCGAGATAATGGGTGTCCGTCTCGGCGATAGCCGGACGAGACATGTCCTGAAGAGCGAATAAAACGTATTAATTTAACTGGATATATAGTATCAAAAAGAGCTTATTTAGTCAATTATTGACAATATATTATTAACATGGTATTATGTAAGTATTGCGGGGAACTTTTACAAGGGGTTTTCGATGGCTAAGATTTTAGTGGAAATCGTGCGGGACCGCGACAAGAAAGATCACGTCGAGTTTCGCGTCGATCCTCGTATCGATGACCGTGTCAGGATTGGTTAAACTATCGCCTATTTTGAAACCGAGATCGAGGGCGCCGAGCGTCACGACGTGCGGCCACAGTTCGAAACGTACCGCATGGTCACCACAGCGCTGGGGGCGATCGTACACACGCTGACACCTGAGCAGGTACGTCTCATGCAGCAAGCAGTTCCAAATCTGAAGATCAGCAAAGGAGAGGGTCGATGAAGAAAGTTATCGTTCTTGTGTACGTGTTGGGGATTTTGGCGATTGTGCTTGGGACCATTGCGGTCGTCGAATACGGCGCGAATCGCAACCTCCAGTCAGATGTACGGCGCCTGCAGGGCGAGGTTGATCAGCTCAATGCCGAGATCAGGCCCCTTCGCACTTCGGAGGAGCTGATGCTGTCGCTGAGCGCCCAAAGCAAGGAGTGGCAATCGGTTGCGCGCCCCCTTGTCGAGGATGGCTGCCTGCTCTTTCAGGGTCCGGACTACTGCAAGACCGGAGGTCT
>JBBTYS010000101.1:0-649 GCA_038078535.1 Patescibacteria group bacterium
TAACTATCTCCAAATACAGCTTTATTATGCCTTATTTTGATTATCTATTCAAGAATGGGGTTGACTTTAGAGATATAAAACTTAATAATATCAATCAAGGAGATTCCCATGCGAAGAGCCGATCTTAAGGCGTTCTTGCTGTTCATTGTGGCCTGCATAGCCGTCTTGGTTCTGGGATTCGTTGTGGCAGTAGTTCCTTGGCCATATCAAACTGTTGCCATCATCGTCACGATGGTTATCGTGTCGGGATCGATTATGAACGGCCACCCTCAGATGCTGGAGATGATGCCATTCTTTTCCTTCTCCCTTGTCGGCTACGCCATTGGGATGTTAGCCCACAGCTATCCCAATGTCACCAAAACCCTCATAGCGAGTTTGAGGTGAGTATGGGCCAAAGAATCCTAAGGCTCATTCAAGACAGGCCCTATCTTCTGGGATTGCTAGTAGGCCTCGCACTCCCCGTGAGAAGTCCTGTGCTAGAAGTAACGGGAATAATTATAGCCTTAGGCTTGCTGGCCAACTTCTCTGGCTATTTCAAAGACAAGCCCAGCCAGTTCCAGATTGGTATCTCACTTCTCCTGATTTCGTTCGGGATTGCGATGCGAGTCTGGCTTCGATAGTTCGGCCCGTCTGGCCACCGTGGTGGAAA
>JBBTYS010000101.1:659-2871 GCA_038078535.1 Patescibacteria group bacterium
GGCCTGGGTGGTCAAACCCACCGAGGCCAGACCGAGGCCGATTTTTAATTTGTGTTTAAAGACATTACTGCGAGTTCGAGTGGTAATTGTGGAATCGGTGAAAACTTCATCTGACTACGAGCATTGGTAAAAGCATTAATTATCGAAATAAGTTTATTGTTATCAATCGCTGAAAGTGATGTTAATTGAATATGTAACTCCGCGCCTTGAATTGAAGCTGAAAGAACTGGGTTAACTCGAGCCAATAAAACATTACGAGAGTAAGATATAAATTCTTTTACAAAATGTTCCAAATCCATACCAGCATCATGAATATCATGAATCAAGGCCACGGCTGAAGCCTGATCACCAGAGACTAAAGAATTTAAAAACTTCGGATGATAGGAACTAGGAATTAAACCCAAAACTTGGGAAGCTTCTTTTTCACCAATTGGCCCAGCGGGCAACATGCTTCTAATTTTTGTTAAAGCAACTTCAGCGTCACGAAGCGCACCGTCTGAAGATTTAGCGATTGCGAACAAAGCCTCATCATCAATCTGAATCTTTTCGGCTTTCGCCACAGTTTTAAGTTTATCAACTATCTCACTTGGGGTGAGTCGTTTAAAATCAAAACGCTGAACGCGAGACAAAACCGTCGCTAAAATTTTGTGTGGCTCAGTTGTGGCAAGTATAAACACAACATGGGCTGGTGGTTCTTCAAGGATTTTTAATAATGCATTAAAAGAATCCTTAGTTAACATGTGCACTTCGTCGATAAGAAAAACCTTATAGCCTCCCGAGGGTGCAGAGACTTGGGCTGATTCTTTTAGCGCACGAATTTCATCAATGCCTCGATTTGAAGCGGCGTCTATTTCAATCAAATCTAAGGACTGATTATTATTAACTGCCAAACAAGCATCACAAACATTACAGGGCACAACAGCACCTTTCTCGCTAAACTTTACACAATTGAGGGCCTTAGCAAATATTCGAGCCATGGTGGTCTTGCCAGTGCCACGAGGACCAGTAAACAAATAGGCGTGGCCGACACGACCACTTGAGAGTGCTCCTTCTAGTGTCTTAACCACATGCTCCTGTCCCACTAATTGCGAGAAGATTTGGGGTCGATACTTGCGATAAAGCATGTCCCCACCTTAGCTTAATTTGTTGAAAATAAAAAGAGGGCCGATCACTCGGCCCCCGTCTCAACTGCGCCAGCCCTGATTGTGGCCCTATACGGGCCCAGACTTGCCCTCGATGACGCGGATCAGCACGATCGCGACGGCGACGACGAGTAGGATGTGGATAAAGCCGCCCAGCGTGTACGAAGTGACCATGCCGAGCAACCACAACACAACGAGAATGACGAGAATCGTGGAAAACATTCGAAAGCTCCTGAGTATAGCTCAGTTTACATCTGAGTCTATACTAAATACTATACATCTTTTAATAGAAGCTGTAAAGACCTACTTAAAAACGGCAGTTCGAAAACCAACGAAGCTGAAGATAAGGCCAACAGCGGAGCCAGCGATGGCGCCGATGTTCGCCCACTGTTTTAAATCAAGGCCCAAAACAGGATGGATTAAATTAACAACTACTGAAGAAGTAACCACATTAAACAAAAGGGCTACCAACGACACAGAGACAAACTTAAAGAATTCGGCCTTACCTCCACCACTCCGACCAGCGTCAAAAGCCCAATATTTAATCCAGACGTAACTAGAGAGTAAGCCAAAAATGAATCCTACCCCAGAGATAAAAGCATAACCACCACCATCGGTGTAGCCAGTTTTTGAAATTAATAAATTTAAAGTACCAAATGTTACAGCGGCATTGGTAAAACCAATTGCCACGAATTTACCAAACTGATTGAAAAATTGCATCCAACCACCCAAAAGATAGCCAAGTAGTACCCCGAGAATCCACAAAATTGGAATAATCACCACCAATGCACCCCAGGAAATACCGTATACAAGAGAAGCGCCTAAAAATTCAAATACCCGCCAAAAAATCAGGCCTGTAATTAGACCCGTTAAAACCGCAAACCCCAAATCCTTTTTTGTAAATTTATTTATAAAAGACATTTATTTATTTTGATTGGTTTTGATTAAATTTATTTTTGATTTCGTCTTCGATTTCTTGGCGAGGACGAGAATATTTATGGCGAGACAACTCTTTGAGATATTTGGTCATCTCGGGATTGCCAGCACCAAAGACTTTTTCGGTTTGGAGT
>JBBTYS010000102.1:0-1353 GCA_038078535.1 Patescibacteria group bacterium
CTTTAACCCAGTTAGAAAAAAACCCTTCGGCAATGCAAGACTTGGTCAACACTGCCAAAGGAAACAAGTTTACTGGCATTAAGGATCTTAAGAACATAGCTTTGAATCCTCAATTGGGTGGTGTGGCATTTACTCCAGCCAAAAGGGACATGCTGATGCATATCGCAAGCAATGCTAAACAAGCTTCAAACCTAAACGCAGAAGAAATAAAGGCGGCTGTCTCAATATTGGGAGGTAAAGAATCTCCAGAATCCAAAGCGTTCTTAAAAGACATAGAGAAAGTTCGACCAGATCTTGTTTTCAACTTCCGAAGAGAAAGTGGCCTGCTTCAATCCCCAACAGAAACCCTCTACGATGCTGTCAGAGGATCTATAAACACAGACCCCAAGAACATAGCTTCAATGCCTAAAGAAATTTGGAACTTACCTGAATTTAAAGATGCGTTAAGAGACAAGCTCATAGACCCTCGAGTATCCAAGAAAAATAGAAACTCCTTCAGAAACAGAATTGAAAACATATTACTAGAAAATAGCGACAACGCGAAACTAGACATTTTAAGATCTTCAGTCCCCGTGGATAGAAACGAAGATATGGAAGATTCGGAACCAGAAGCCGAAGCCCCAACCAGCACAGCTCCGGCGGCTGGAGTTTCGTATAGGAATGGCTCTGGCTTAAACAGGGCTAACGTAATTGACTTGAGAAACAAAAAAGATTTTGAAATAAAATAATGAGATTCCAAATACCACAATTTATTGAGACGGAGATAAATATTGTTGGACCATTCACATTGCGTCAATTCCTGTGGGTAGCAGCGGGGGCAGTGTTTCTGTTTTTAGACTTCAGTGTTTTGCATGGCATTGTTGCAATTGCACTTGCGATTCCAATCATTGCAATTGCGGGGGCATTGGCGTTTCTAAAGATAGACGACATGCCATTAATTAACTACATTTCGAATATGTTTTCATTTATGTTTGGAAATAAAAGATACATCTACACAGATGAAACCGACCAAAGTGATATACTAACAAGGAATAAGTAGAACCATGCCCAACACATCCACAAAACAATTAGTTTCTATCGCTGACATCAAAGACAATATTGTTTTGTTGCAAAATGGGTCACTCCGTTCTGTAATCGAAGTTTCAGCTATAAACTTTGAGTTACGTTCTGAAGAAGAACAAGCTGGGATACTTCAAAATTTCCAAAGATTTTTGAATTCCATAGACTTTCCTTTGCAGATGGTGGTCAATTCACGCCAACTCAACATGGATGGCTACCTAAAAATGGTGGCAGGCGTGGCCGAATCAGCCACAAACGAACTTCTTAAAATCCAAGCCATAGAGTACGGTAAGT
>JBBTYS010000103.1:0-1465 GCA_038078535.1 Patescibacteria group bacterium
GAGTTATTTTTATTAGCGCGCCTGTTGCGGGTCAATCAAATTGGCTAAGCCTCGCTTGTGTTTGTGTAAAATAAAAACAAAAGGCCCGCTCGGAGCGCTGCCTTTCTTGGCGCAGGTTCCGGCGGGTAGGTATTAGGTGTGGTGGACGGCGTGGATGGCCTCCCACATTAGATTGTGTGCTTCGACTTGAGTTGTGTGAGGGCCGTAGACTGAATTGTTAGAGGGCTTCTTTTTGTATAAGAGCTCACCTTGAAGTGGTCGGTATTTCTCTCTCCACTCCTTAGCTTCTTCTCTTTTTTCAAAAGGCCCAACAAAGGCTCTCTCGGTTTGTGGGCCATACATGTAGTATCTAATAAGAATTTGAACGTACATTCTGTTGCCTCCAGTTAGCGTCTACTAAAGGTTACGTGGTAACCATAGTAAGCATCCACTCTTCTAAATTCTAGTTTGCCACTGATGCCTGGCGCCGTTGAAGTTATAGTGTAGGTTCCCTGAGATCTGCCGTCTTTAAGAAATTTCGCCAATCTCTCGCCGAACTCGTCGCCGACACAAGGGAAGAAGTACACTTCCTCCCCAAACGCTTTTGGTGGGCAGTCGTCTTCGATGACAACCGGCTTGGCCGGCGGCGGTGTCGGCACTTTTGGGCCGAGCTGGGGGCTTTTGTTTGAGCCAACCATCGTCGGGCTGGAAGCTATCTTGCTCAGCCAGCCAATGAACGACTCTGTGGTGCTTTCGCCACTTCGTTTTTCACCAACAAAGTGGCCGTAAACCAGGACTGACACTATTAGCAAAATGATACCAAATCCAACAACTCTGCTACTCATGGCAACTCCTCATTAGTGATAATTTACAACAGAAATACAGTATTGTCAATTGTTGGAAGAAAGTAATGGTTTTTTATTTAGATTCTGATATTATATTTTAGTGTACCAGGTAGTGAAATTCCGACTGCCTGGGAATGTATTATTTCGGAATTTCTAATACTTGGATGGCACTCGATGATATTAAGAAGGTAAAACTAGATAAATTGGCTGAACTTCGGAAGATGGGGGTTGATCCCTATCCTGCCATTTCTCAACGCTCAATGAGTGTTGCGGAGGCTTTGGTTAAATTTGATAATTTGGCCGACTCAAAAGAATCTGTAATTTTGGCAGGACGTTTAATGGCACGACGTGGCCATGGGGGCTTAATATTTTTTGATTTAAATGATGGTGGTACGCGAATTCAAGGCTGTGCCAAAGAAGACACTCTTGGTGCCGATGAGTTTAAGTTTTTTAATGACCTTGTCGACATTGGAGATATTATAGAAGTTATAGGCACTTTATTTAAAACCAAGAAAGACGAGAGAACCATCGAGGCTACAAAAGTAGTGATGCTTACCAAATCCTTATTGCCATTGCCAGAAAAATGGCATGGCTTGGTTGATGTTGAGGAGCGCTTTCGCAGACGCTATTTGGATTTACTA
>JBBTYS010000104.1:0-1543 GCA_038078535.1 Patescibacteria group bacterium
ATCCGTCGATCCTATTAGGAAATTTAAGAACCACAATTACTTGTCTATAACAACCTTAGTATTAGTCTGATTGAAATGTTTTGAAACCCAAATTGAACTTTTTGTTCTGGTGGTTCGGCGCTATGGAAACACCCGTTCCCATTCCGAACACGGAAGTGAAACGTAGTTGCGGCGATGATAGTCCTATTGGGCGAAAGTAGCTAGCCGCCAGTACAAAGTGTTCAATTTTCTCTTTTTGACAAAAGAAAAATGCGTGCTCGTGAGAGACCGCATTTTTTGAATTGTCTGGAGCTTTTTAGTCGCTCCTTAGTGTGCCATCGGGCATCAGGCACATAATGAACGTGCCTCCCGATGGATTGAACCCCGTCGCTCCTATGAAGTCACAGAAGGTTAGGGTGGCGTTTGCAAACGCCGGTCTGTCAGGGTTGAACTGTCCACCCCTGAAATCACAGACGAAGAGCCAGCTGTTCGCGAAGCTTGCTCCCCACAGGTGTGTCCCTGTGAACGAGGCTGACAAGTACGGGGAATTCTCAAAGAACCCATTCGTGAGGTCTGCCCCACTGAAGTCCACGAAATCTATGGTGGCTCCACCGAAGTTTCCCTCATTCAATGTTGAATTTTCGAAACTGCACATGATGATGTCGCTTTTTGCAAACGACACCTGAGGGAGGGACGCATTTGTGTAGTCCCTCTTGAACAGTAGGCGTTCACTGAGGGAGGGTTTCGTCGTTTCCTCGACTTTGAAGAAACGTTGGGAGCCTTTTTTACCATATGTCCGCTGGAGGATGTTAGTCTCTCCAAGAACAGTGACTTCGATCACTTCCCAGATAGGGGAGGAGAGGTTGGTGGTAGCCAACACCTGGTAAAACTTACCAGGCTTTCCCTGCCAACTGATGGTTACTGTTTCCTCGATCGCGAGGTTGACAGCAAACATGGGGAAGGTGATGAGCACTGAGAGGGCGACGACAAGGAACTTTTTCATAGGTTCTGACTTTTTTTGTTTGTTTTTGGTTTGGTTGACCGTCTGTTGTGTATCATACCATATATATAGATATAAGTCAATAGGCATAAAAATAGCCAGTTAGTGTTATAATTCAACGTATATTATTAATATTAAATCTATGGAATCTAAAACCACAGTTTTACCCGGAGTTTTTGGTCTGATCAAGCAATCTCTTGCTTTTTATAAGAAAAATTTTAAGAATTTAGTATTGATAGGCTTGGTACTTATCATTGTATCCATTCTCTCTTTTATAATTATTGCTTTTATTTTTAATTTTGTTAGTTCAAAGAATGTGGCACTGGCTATTATCATGGCGATACTTTTTTTTGTTGTGATCGTCGTAAATATAGTCTTACAATATGTTGCTAAACTAGCTTTTATAAAAGCATCTATTGAATACGATGCTCTAAGATTTCCCTCTGTCAAGGAGCTATATAAAATTGGTTTTAGATTTTTTTGGCCATCCATCTGGGTAGCTATATTGGTAGGACTTGTCTTTTTTGGTGCTTCCATCTTCCTTATTATTCCCGGGATCGTATT
>JBBTYS010000105.1:0-10099 GCA_038078535.1 Patescibacteria group bacterium
CCGAAGGGCAGATTAGAAGTCACGCTCCAGATGGAGTTGCACCGTTTGTGGTTGATTCAGTAACTAAAGTTGAAAATTTAAATGCTGACTATTTAGATAATTTAAGTACCCAAGACTTTACACTCGCCTTTGTAACTAAGAATGGAAATCTTACATACGACGACGTGAAGTTTGAAGGAAATGTTGAAGTCGGTAAAACCCTAACCGTTAAGGGTGCGACGAAGTTACTAGATTCGCTCCAAGTCTATGGCAAGCTCGGCGTGTTTTCAAATGCTGTGTTTGGCAAAAATATAACACTCACAGGCGGAGATTTGATTATTGAAAAGGGAACTCTCAAGATATTTAACACTTCACTGGTCAAGAATCTCAACGCTGAGTATTTAGACGGGCTTAGCAAGGGTGGTATTAATCTTCAATTCGTTACTTCTAACGGGGCGACAACTACCGACTCTATTAGTGTTGGGGGCATCACTTCTTCTGGTCCCGGTTTTTTCAACTCCAGTATCTGGAGTCCGGCTGGCTCGTTTGGAACGCTTGGTGTAGGCAGGGATGCTAGTATTGGAAATAAAAATAACCCCGATGATTCTCGTTTTGAAGTTTATTCAAAATATTTTTCTGTAAATAACGTCGGCAATGTAAGAATCGGAGGAACTCTGGCTGCGGGCGATACATCAGTTGGGGACTTGACGGTTACTGGCGGCGTAGGATCAGATTTAGTTCCATCAGGTTCGTTTAATCTTGGGTCGTCCGCCAATCCGTGGAATAATATTTTTGGAAATACAGCCACCTTTGATAATTTAATTGTTTCCGGTAGTGTCGGTTTTTCCGGAACCACGAGCAAATCATTTGTAATAAATACAGACAATGTCAGTTCTGATTCCGAAGATGCATATCTCGCTTTTGAAAGAGGCACAACAACGCCTAATGCGCAATTAAAATGGAATTCAACACAAAATCGTTTTGAATTTAATGAATCACTTTTTATTGCAAGTTCAAGCACTGAAACAATTTTTTCAGTTTCCGGAGGACCAGCTTCCATATCCAATACTCTGTATATTCAGAATTCTGGTAACGTTGGCATAAATTATGGTGGCGCCATTGATACTAAATTCGAAGTCGGTGGCACGGCTTCAATTTCGGGTACTTTGACTCTAGGAGGTGTTATTACTTCAAACAATACCGGTTCCAACTCCTTCGCCGGTGGCCTCGAAGTCTCAAAGGGTGTCCACGCCACAGGCAATGTCACTACCCTCGCTCAACTCCTTTCTTCTGGCACTGGTTCTAACTCATTTGCTGGTAGCTTGAACTTATCTAAATCACTCACTGCTACTAATTCTGTGACGGCAGGTAGTTTAGTCACATCAGGGACTCTCTCAGTAGCAGGTAATACAATATTAACTGGCACACTCACTGGCAATTCAACTGGTTCTAACTCATTTGCCGGTTCATTGGATATCACAAAAGGCTTAAGAGCTTCCCAAATCACTGGTACCGGCCTCACCATTAATGGTAATGCCAATATCTCCGGCACATTAGGAGCTGGCGCGACAACATTGTCATCTTTGACTGTGACCGGCCAATCTCAATTCTCTAACGCTTCGGCTTCATCTGGTTTTGAATCTAGTTACCTAAAGACTGACACTATTTCAAACTCAACCGGAACATTACAGATTAACGCCTTCACATTAGGTGGGAACATCACTGCGAATTCCAAAGACATCACTGGAGTCAATTACTTTTCTTTTGCCAACGCTTCCGGCTCAGATCGTTTTGAATTGACGGGAGCAAATTCACGATTAGCTATCAATGCTGGTGCGCTCACCGACACCACCCTTGAAGTGGGTGGCACGGCTTCCATTTCGGGCGCTACCACCTTAGCAGGCCAAACTTATACTTGGCCGTCATCTCAAACTACTAATGGCTTTCTCAAAACTAATGGTTCGGGAACTCTCTCATGGTCCACCGCCTTTTCAGGCACGATTGCTTCTCTCTCTCAAAACTTTGACCCCGCCACAGACAACCAATATGACCTCGGTGAACCTAACTACAGATGGAGAACGGGATATTTTGGTACGAGTATCATTTCTCCATTTGCTTCTTTCATTAACGCCTCTGCCTCTAACAACTTTGAAATTGGTAACATCGCCAGTATCGGCGGGAATACAACCATCGGCGGCACGCTCGGCGTCACTGGTAGCACCACCTTAACTGGCATTCTTACCAGCAATGCTACGGGTTCTAACTCATTTGCTGGTAGCTTGAACTTATCTAAATCACTCACTGCTACTAATTCTGTGACGGCAGGTAGTTTAGTCACATCAGGGACTCTCTCAGTAGCAGGTAATACAATATTAACTGGCACACTCACTGGCAATTCAACTGGTTCTAACTCATTTGCCGGTTCATTGGATATCGCAAAAGGTCTTCGTGCCGCCAACTTTACTCAGGTTGGTACAAACACCAATTATTTCAACGGCAACGTCGGCATCGGCACCACATCGCCCACTTCTCTCCTCACTGTCCAAGGTCGAGGCGAATTCCAAGGCACAGCCTCTGCTTCATATCTCCTAACAGGCAATACTCTCCAAGTCGGAGGCTTCTCTTCTGCTTCTTATTCAAGATTTGGCACAGGCGTAACTTCTCATTCTAATTATATAAGTAGTAATAATGACCTTCTTGTTAGTGGCGATTTTGAAGTTATTGGCACTGCTGCATTCCAAGGCAATGTTACGATGGGTGCAACTATTGCCAATACTCTCAATATCACGTCAACTATCAAGAGTGACCTCATTCCATTTACTAATTCTTTTAATCTTGGGTCAACTACAAATCATTGGGGCTCAATTTATGTAGATACGGCGAACATTACAACTTTGAATGCTGGTACTGCATCTATTTCTGGTACTACAGCGAGAGATTTCTTAATTAATTCTGATAATGTTACAACCGATGCCGAAAACGAGTCAGTCACGTTTGAGCGTGGTTCCCCAACTATCAACGCAGCCCTTCAGTGGGATTCAAGTAATAAAAGATTTAGTTTCAATTTTCCAGTTTTAATTCAGGGCACAGATACCGCTGAACCAACCTATGATTTTAGTCAGCTATTTATCAAGGGAACTGTTGACCAATCAACAAATGACTACTTAAATATTCAAACTTCTGGCTCGGTGATGAGATTCAGGGTGGCGGACATGGGAGCATCGCTTTCAGTTCCATTTGAACTATTAAATACTGCGTCAATCGGCAATACTCTGTATGTGCAGAATAATGGCAACATCGGCATCGGGACGACAGGACCAGCTGCTAAACTCTCTATATCAGGTGGCACATCGTATGTGAATATTGGCGAAATAGCAGCAGCTACCTCATATTCCGGTATTTCATTTGGAGCAGCGAGTGCCATGCCAACTCTTCCAACTTATTCCTTGCTCGGTAATGGAACAAGTACTTTTATTGGCCGACCTTCGGGAGGAGATATTTATTTTACAGAAGCAAATGGCGTTGCTCAGATGTTTATAAAAACTGGAGGCAACGTCGGCATCGGGACGACGTCGCCTACAACAAAGCTTGATGTTTCAGGCTCTGCCTCTATTTCTACAAACTTTGAGGTAACTGGTGGCACTGCTTCCATATCTCACACCTTATATGTTCAAAACAATGGCAATGTTGGCATCGGCACCACGAATCCAAATTCAGCATTGCAGGTGAGCAATAACTCAGCCGCTAATACTATTTCTTGGGGTAGCACCACAAGTGATTTTGGTAATTTGACATATACGACAGGCATTGCGGAAATACGTGCCACAAGTGGTAACAGGTTACAGCTCGGTGCCAATGCGGCATTAGATCATTTGACAATAGATACAGCTGGCAACGTAGGAATCGGGACCACGGTGCCGGCTTCTAAGTTGGAGATTGTCTCTACAACTAATTCAGCCTGGGCAACCACCATTGATAATTCGGGGACGACGAATGCGCACGGATTATATGTCAATATTGGTGCTTCAAGTACCGGAGTTCCATTCAGAGTTGATAAAGGCGGTACAGGATTGTTTCAGGTTTCAAATAATGGCAACGTCGGCATCGGCACCACATCTCCCGCCGCCAAGCTTGATGTCGTTTCCGATGTCATCTTCCGAGAAGGTCTCCAAGTAGCCCACACCGCCACTGCTTCATATTCACGCTTTGGTTCTGCCACAACAACCCACTCAGGCAACATGACTGCATCCAATGACTTGTTAATTTCAGGTGACCTTGAAGTGGATGGTAATGCGTATTTTGATGGAACCACAAATTTCACCGGCATCGCTTCTTCCTCCCTATTCTATGCAGGCAATGGCACTGCAGCTTCACCTTCTTTCTCTTTCAGAAATGATCAAGACACGGGCATGTTCCGTTCCTCCACTAACCAACTTGGCTTCTCTACATTAGGTGCAGAGAGAATGACTATTGATTCAAGTGGCAACGTAGGGATTGGGACGACGGGACCAGGGGCGAAGTTAGATGTTAGAGATGGAAGTTTTATTTTGACGGATGCAGATGTCGCCCATGGAATGACTGACTTGGATAGCACTGCTTCATTCGCACAATTTGGTCCAAATAGTGCTACTGCAGGAGGTCTTTATATTCAGGGATTAAGTGATACTGATTCTAGTTCACTCCACATGCGTTCTGTCATTGGTTCAACTGACCCAACAGATACTACACCTGCATATTTTCTAGAAGCTGGAAAGAAAAGTGGCACTGGTTGGGGAGCCCTTGGTTCACTAGAAACAGTTCTACAATTAAATAATTATTCAAGTAATTTACTAACAGTCTTGGGTTCCGGCAACGTCGGCATCGGGACGACGGAGCCCACGTACACCTTGGATGTTCAAGCACCGTCAGCTAGTCAGCGAATTAAATCAACCACTGGAACAAATTACGCATATACAGACTACACGAATACCGGAGGATCTTTCTATATTGGTAGAGATAATTCTGTTGGTGGAAATTTTGGACCAGCAGGCGCTCCTTATGACGCAATACTTTCCGCAATAGGTACTTATCCAATGAAGTTTGCTGTAAATAGTGCTCTGGCAATGACCATAATAAGCGGTGGAAACGTCGGTATCGGTACCACCTCACCTGACTCTCTGCTTGAACTCTCTTCCACAGCTACAAACTTAATCATTCGCTCAACTGGCGCAACATCTTCTGCTTCTATTGATTTTCAACCAGCAGGCGGAGCATCAACCAGCAACCAAGGCAAATTCACTATCCGTGCTGGTGGCACACCAGGCACGGGCGGAGAAAGACTTGAGTTCTTAAATGGTGCATCTACTCCCGTTTCCTTAATGACCATTGCTTCAACCGGCAATGTTGGGATAGGGACGACAACACCTACAACCAAACTTGATGTCCAAGGCGTAGATACAAGCGGGGGCTTAGTCAATCTTCAGGTTACCAACGCAGCCAATTTCCCTGTCTTAAAAATTCAACAGCTCAATTCAGGGGGTAATTCTACTGACAACCAAGGGTTGGTTATTGATGTTCGTGGAGCGGGCAGGGCGCTTCAAGTGCAAAACAACACCACTAATATTTTAACCGCACTAACCACGGGCAACGTTGGTATTGGAACCATAAGTCCCGACACAGCTCTCCACATCATCAGTGCAGTAGATAGCAACAACGGAAACTTAAAACTACAAAATACTTCTGGTAGTGCCTCTGCAAACTCAGGTCTTTCACTATGGACAAGAGTGAGTGAGGCAGATACTAATATGCGAAGTTGGCAGATTGCTAGTAACTATAACGCTTCTGGTGGATTGAGTATCTTACGGAGCACAACATCCACAGGCAACCCTACAACTTCCACACTAGAGATTACGTCCGCTGGTCTAGTCGGCATCGGTACGACTACTCCTTCTGCCAAGCTTGATGTGGTCTCTGATGTCATCTTCCGAGAAGGTCTCCAAGTAGCCCACACCGCCACTGCTTCATATTCACGCTTTGGTTCTGCCACAACAACCCACTCAGGCAACATGACTGCATCCAATGACTTGTTAATTTCAGGTGACCTTGAAGTGGATGGTAATGCGTATTTTGATGGAACCACAAATTTCACCGGCATCGCTTCTTCCTCCCTATTCTATGCAGGCAATGGCACTGCAGCTTCACCTTCTTTCTCTTTCAGAAATGATCAAGACACGGGCATGTTCCGTTCCTCCACTAACCAACTTGGCTTCTCTACATTAGGTGCAGAGAGAATGACTATTGATTCAAGTGGCAACGTAGGGATTGGGACGACGGGACCCCAAAAAACTTTAGAAGTTTCTTGGAACAACCCAATTAGTACTGGTTCAGCAAGTTTCAGATTGAGCAACCTTGATACTAGTGGAAATGGCTCTGGATTGGAATGGTGGAGTGGTTATTCAGGTGGAAGAGTTACTGCTCGAATGTATTCAAATGCCAGTGGTACGAATGGGGGCAATTTCACCCTGCAGACGAAGGACCAGACAACAGCCCTTATGACAACACGCCTACATATTGATAACAATGGCAACGTCGGTATCGGCACGACAGGACCTACTTCAACATTAGATATTCAAGCAGCAACGGCCACTTCACTTTTGAAGTCTACTACTGGCACAAACGCCTCTTACCATGCGGTTAGTAACACCGGCGGTTCTTTGTATATGGGGGTGGAATCAAGCGCGGGGGGTACTATTATTACAGGCACGACATTGTATTCAGGAGTTTTGGGGACATCGGGAGCACGAGCCCTTCAGTTTGCAACAAATAATGCCGTGGGGATGACGATTTTAAGTGGCGGCAACGTCGGCATTGGCACGACAGATCCTGCCGCAAAATTTAAAGTAAGCGGCGCTGGTTCCGATACAATAAGTACGGGCATACTTAAGGTTGAAGCCGATGGATCAACAAGGAGGTTGGAAATTGGTGTTTTGGCAAGCACATATCCCTACATCCAAGCCATGAGTGCGGCATCCAACTATGATCTTTTGCTTAACCCATTTGGTGGTGGCAACGTCGGCATCGGGACGACGTCAGCGGCGGAATTGCCCTTAGATGTTAATGGTGATATTGAGATTGGAACTGGAACAACAGGATGCGTAAGAGACGCCGATGACACTACAATCGCCGGAACTTGCTCATCTGACATTAGATTGAAGACTAATATCGCTGATATTGGCCCCATTTTAGATAGACTTACTCAGTTGAGACCAGTTACTTTTGACTGGATTAATGGTGCAAATCAGACACCCAATTATGGTCTTATCGCGCAGGAGGCTGAAATGGTTCTTCCTGAGCTTGTTGCGTCTGGCTCCGATGGTTTTCTTCGAGTTCATTATGATACAACCTTGAGCATGATGCTCCTTGAGGGTATTAAAGAGTTAAACTCTAGAACATCTTTCATTTTATCAGAAACTGCTTCAGCTTCTATGTCGGTAGATTCAAACGGAAATATTGGCATCGGAACAGCTTCTCCGTTATACAAACTCCACGTTGTTGGCGACATTGCCGGCACATCATTTGTAAATATTTCAACCAGAACAGCGAAGAAAGACATAGAGTACGTAGACGAAGCAAGCAAGAGTTCCATCCTAGATAAATTAGAAAATCTAAAGATTGCCAAGTATCGCTACAGCGAAGAAGGAGCAAGCTCACCACTACGACTTGGTCTTATCGCGGAAGAAGCTCCAGCCGATGTCTTGGCGATTGGTGGCAAAGGTGTAGATATTTACAAACTTGCAACATTTACGTTGGCTGGGGTGCAGGAATTAGCAGGTAAAGTTGCTTCACAAGCAACCGCGTTTGAGATTATGCAAGCACGGGTGGCTTCGTTGTCTCTTACCGTTGATGGATTACTGGCTAGTCAGACTGCCAGCGGAGGCGTAGTTGTGTCTTCTTCCGGAACAGGCCTCTCCGACACTATAGGCAATATTGCAAATGCGGTGATGCTCCGAGTTCAAAATCTCTGGGCCTCAGGCGATATTATTTCTGAAGGTATTAAGAAGACTTATTATTCTGTAGCTTCAATCTTTGACGGCATTCCAGACATTGCTAGCAGTATTTCAAACTGGGCATCACGAGACGTTGTAATTGACCCAAGAGCTGACAATTCTACTAAATCAGCATTTACCGGTAATTCTGCTCAAGCGGCTGGTGAATCAAAGGTTGATTTGAAAGAAAACGGGGCATATCTAGCTACTTATGGAGTCGATTCAACGAGGGGAGAGATTCAACTTTCTGGTTCATCGCAAATTATAAATGGCGAAGCTAAAGTATTCTTTGACTTCTCATTCTCATCAATCATTTCCGACCAGACACCAATTAAAGTCATCACGACTCCGACCTCAATCATGCAAGGTCAGCTTTATGTTGATTCCAAGTCTCAGTATGGCTTTGTCGTAAAAGAATTAAATTCACAAGATACTGGTACTTTCGATTGGCTTGTGATTGCCCGCCGAAAAGGATTTGATACTGATAGTGCTACTCCGACTCCGACCGTTTCTCCGGAGCCAACTCCTTCTTCGACTCCAGAACCAACAGGCACACCTGAACCTACTCCGGATTCGACAGGCTCACCGCAAGCAACACCCGATTCTACACCGGAGCCAACTCCTTCTTCGACACCAAGTGAGACCCCAACACCAACATCTGAACCAGAAGCAACACCAGAACCAGAAGTAACACCGACACCCGAACCAACCTCAAGCGAGACGCCAATACCATAAAGATTACCGACAATTCTTAAGGCTTGTGATTTTGCTAGAGATGAAAATTTAAATAATGAATAAAAGATATTTAATTCCAATAATCTTCATTACCATTGTTGTAGGAATTTTTTATTTTTTAAAATTAAGTAACTCTTCATTGGAGTTTAAATCACTGGCTATTACCGTGGAACTTAAAGAAGAGGGATTCTATCCATCGGAAATTGCCATTTTGAAGGGTCAAACAGTAACATTTAAGACAAATCGAGGTAAAACATTTTGGCCAGCCTCCGATCTTCACCCAAGTCACACCATATACCCAGAATTTGACTCAAAAGAACCTATTGAGTCTGAACAAAGCTGGACTTTTAAATTTAATAAAATAGGAGAATGGAAATATCATGACCATTTAGCCCCATATTACAAAGGAGCCATCAAGGTTATTGATAAAGTTTAAAAAGAAAGCAAAGCAGATGATTGCATTGGCATAGGAGATAACGAAGATGCAAAGAAATTACAATGCTTGAATAACCTGATGAGAAAAACTATAAAAAGCGAGAGCCTGCATGTGAGGTGTGCATTAAGCCCAGTTAGCCAGTTAAAAGGTGTTTATAGCTGGTGTTGAATTATATAGATATTAACCATACAATGTATAAATAACCGACGCTTAAGAAGTTGCCTATCCGAACTGAATGCACGGATAGGCAAAGGCTTATGTGTCTCTAAGTATGGACGTTAATTTTGTGGACTCCGGCTACGCCGAGAGTGCAGTTGGGCATGACGCAACTTTAGTCATGGCTGGCTCAAGCTACAGTGAAGAAGGCGGGGTATACTCAAGTATAGTGAAGTGGTCTATCAGGGCAGGTATATTTCTTATGCCGATTTTTTTCTTGCCTTGGACAACAAGCGTTTTAGAATTAAATAAACAACTCCTACTCCTTGTGGTCGCTGGTGTTGGCCTCGTGGCTTGGTTGCTCTCTCTCGTCTCTTCTAGTCAATTCAAATGGCGCACAAGCCCATTTGATAAAGGTGTCTTGGCTGTACTTATCGCTACTATAGTTGCTACCGTATTATCTGTATCTCGTTTTGATAGTTTATTTGGCGTCCCGAATAATCTTGCCTCAGCTCTGGCTACTTTGTCGGCACTTACGGTTCTCTATTTTTTGATAGTAAATACCGCAGAAGATAAGGGTGAGACTTTAATAAATATTTTAAGCTTATCCCTTTCTGTTGTTTTGGTTTATGGACTGCTTCAGGTTTTAGGGATTCATATTGCCAAATTTTCTTTTGCTCTTTCTCATGCATTCAACTCGGTGGGTTCAGTAGATGCTCTGGGTATTGTGGTGGCGATAAGCCTACCTATTTTAGGTAGGAATAAAACA
>JBBTYS010000106.1:0-1005 GCA_038078535.1 Patescibacteria group bacterium
CGTTTAAATCCGCGGGAAGTACGAGATTCCAGGTCGTTAATACTACTGTTTAGCTGCTCATAAAGCTGGTCAAAATCTGGCTTCAGTGCGTCTTTGATTCTTTGTATGTCATTGTCGGTGAGCATAGTTGTATGTTACTTTTTTCAGATAAGTTGTCAACTTTAATACATATCCACTGAGTATTCACTCTTGACAAACTATTGGTCTTATGGTATCCTATAGTTGTAGTTAGGAAGCCTCGAAATTGCTTTGAAGCTCATCCTGTAACTACTCATAACGCTAGCACGTTTAAAAGAGAGGTTTTAGAGTTAGTTTAATAGGTGCTTCTTCTAATAGGGCGCATTGGGAATCTAATGGTTTTTTGCTAGGGATTGGTTACTGATTAGTTCTTTTGTATTTGAATCAGTATGTATCGATCGGCAATATTTGGATTTCCACTGCGCTCTATTGAGTTTGCATCTACCCCGTTGGCAGCTTAGCCTAAAAACTAAGTGGGATAAGCCAGCAAACTTACTGACTTTTAGAAGTCCAGAAGGACGACTAGAAGATTTCCTAGTAGGAGGTTTTTTATGGCCAAGCAAGGCTATAAGAACACATCGCACAGTCGCACAGAAGCGATTCGTGTGAAAATTCAACCGAAGGTACGTATTCAAAACTTTCGCAAAGGAGCGAAAATGACCAAGAAGACGATTTTTCGTTTAGGCATTGTGTTTGCGATGCTCGTGACTTTCGTCACGACAAGCCTGACCAATTCGGTGAAAACCGTTTTGGCTCAGGGTTCTGACCCCGGTGTGACCGTTTCTGGCTCGAATTGGGTTGGTGATGGTTCTTGTGAAGTCGCTGGAGCAATTCGGTGGTTTCGTGGCCGGTACGTTAGCAGTCAGATTAAGTTCGTCGGTGAATGTCCAACCCCTGTGGTTTGGCATTTCTATTCCCCCGATCGCTCGTACAGCGGCAGCACGTTGCTGAATGATGCGGACGGTGAGGAGTTTCTTATCGGCGGCA
>JBBTYS010000107.1:0-3027 GCA_038078535.1 Patescibacteria group bacterium
GCAGCATTGATAGCTTGGCCTTCAGTATTTACTCGAACGGATGCTGAAAACGATTGGCCGCTAGCACGAGTGGTTGTTGATGGAGAGAAATAAATAGATGCCGCTTGAGCTGAACTAAAGACGCAAAAAATTCCCGCGACAACGATAAATGATAAAAAAACTGCAATATGTTCCCTCCTACAAACCATATTATGTTTCAATTATACTACCTAAGTTTTTTAAAACATACTACTTATCCACCACCAAAATCTTTTTAGAAGATTGGGGTAAATTTCATCCCTGTAGTTTCCCGACTCGTCATAAGCGCGAACCTTAATTACAGTACGTAATTCTTGATCAGATAGTAGATAGGGGCTTTGAGCAACTTTATACGGTCCACGCCCCTCTCTTATCTCGTAGCGGTCAAGTCCGGACCCAGAGTCGCTTGTAAAGAATGAGACGAAATATTTTCCATGAAAGACCCTGGGATCAGTCGCAACCACAATTGGAAAAGATTTTGGACGAGTTGTGTCAGTTTTAGTATCGATTTTATCATTAGGGGCTTGGTTCGCTTTTCGAGCTACGATATTAATTATGGGACTAACTAAAGTAACAGATGCCGCCGTGCCCGCGCCATCATTTAATAGAGCTGCGGACTGCGGACTTAGGCCTAGAGCACCAGAACCGATGGACCTTGCCTCGAATACAACCGTTGCAACTAAGGCGTTACTTGATTTTACTCCTCCCGGAAGTCCACCGCTTAGAAAAATTACATTTCCATTGTGGCTTGGTTCTTTGACCCAAAGTTGTATGACCGAACCTGCCTTAGATATGTTTTTAACGCTTAAATTCGCTGGGTATATGACACCCAAATCGACAGCATTGATTGAATCCCCTTCTGTATCAATTCTAATCTTAACAGTTATGTTATCCCCTACGGATACGGCTGCAGGAGATTCAAATAATATCTGGGCGGCTTCCGCACGACTAGCCATCAAACTCGCGATCAGAATCAGTATAATAGATAATTTTTTCATAAAATTTATATTTAGCCAGTCCACTGATATAATAATACACTAAAATCGATAATGTTTATTTTTCCGTCTTGGTTGACATCTGCAATACTTAACCCCCTTGAATCACTCGTGCCCCACCAATATAAGAGCATGCTAAAATCGATGATGTTTATTTTTCCATCTTTGTTTAGGTCAGCGGTTCTTCCTCGGAATACCTTGCCTAATGTGAACTGTAGCAATTGAGAAAAAGGAGTAGCTCCTACGTTAGTAATCACCGCTCTGGATTTAGTAGTATGATAATCTTCGGCTAAAGGTTTTGTATCAAAATTATAAGCATATGCTCCTTCGGCATCCGCTCCAATTTTGTTGGTGATTTCAGTGGAATAAACACGGATATCGACCTCAGAGACAGGCTGAGCTTGTCCAAATATTTTCAAATTATCGCCCCGAGCCAATTGGAAGGCGCTAATATCGATCGTGGGCGGTAGCAAGACATCGCTCAATGCGACCGTAGTGTTGGCATTCAATGTGACCGTGAAACTGACAGTCAGAGACTTTCTTCCATTTGGATCCTGAGACCCGACCCCGATCATGCGAGATCCTGTCGGGAGATTGCTCAGAGTAGCTTGAAAATTCGCATTTGTACCTGCTTGGATAGAGCTAACCGCAACACTATCGACATAGAATGTAATTGTTGCCTTTGGATACGCTATGCCTGTTATGGTGACGACGCCATCACCCACCAATGGAGTTGGAGTGGGATAATAAAAAAATCCACCACCTCCGCCACCTCCTCCCCCCCCGCCACTACTGGCAGGTGCTGTGGGTACTGCGCTCTGTTCATTTGAAATGGCAATGATATTGCCGAGTCCATCCTTAGCCTCTATTTTGAATGTATATGTTGTGCCAGCCGTAAGGCCGGTTTTTGTGTATACCACTACATTCCCGGCATTTTCACATGTATAAGAACCACCTGAAGGCTTAGTGCATACATTATATCCAGAAATAGAAAAACCCTGAAAAGCTGTTGCCGCAGTCCAGGCAAGTGAGACTTGATTGGTCCCCGCAGTGGCTGTATTTAATATTGGCGCGACCACTTTTGGATAATATAGGAAACCAGAGTTAAGCTTGAAGTTAGTTATGGAAGAGCTCCCGATGGCAATATCCCCTAAACTGCCTAGTAGAATAAAGCTTCCGGAGCTTGAAGATGACACTCCCCCAAAACTTCCATGCTGAGAGTCTAGTATTTTAAAATTATCAGAAGACATGCTTGCTCCATCAGAAAACTCGGCATGGGCAGAAGGAATGAACACCAAAGGTATTATAAAGCTTACTAAAATAGCACTACTAAAGACAGCTTTCACTCTTCGATTCATTTAATTATTATACCACTAATAAAATACACACAACTATATAGTTGTGTGTATTTTATTAAAAAGCAATTATTATTGTTCCTTGCCGATGTTAATCGGAGCGACTTCAACAATTTTGTTCGCAACTTCATCATACAAAATTGCCTTCTTGGCATTTGTGTAGATAAAGACACGATCTCCGGTTTTTGCTTTTAGGAAAAATGGTTGATCTTTAAGTTTGGAAGGGTCTGCTACAGTGGCGATCGTTGGCTGTTCATCGGGGAGCATCATTAACTGACCGAGTTTTGCGACTAAGGTGGTATTTTCTTTTTCTGTAAGAGCTTGTGGATTTCTCTTCAATGTTTGGTATTGGTCATAAAAATAATAGGCTGAACCAGCACCTAAAATCGCAACTCCAACCAATAGTGTCGTGATATTTTTTAGAAAAAATTTCATTGATAAATATTTGTTAATGGTTTAATAATTATTAATTATACTACTAAAATAATCCACAATGCAAATTTATTATTTATTATCTATTACATCTTCCCTTACTATCCTATCTTCAATAACCTTATCAACGAGGTGAATAGGTTAAAAGATTTCTGTAAAAAAGACACCCCCCCTTCAGTATACTCTCCCATTACTTCACCGGCCGTCAGGGCACGATCAAATATCTT
>JBBTYS010000108.1:0-1534 GCA_038078535.1 Patescibacteria group bacterium
ACGTTTCAAAATCTGAAAATAGATTTTTCAGTACTCGATAGTGCCGAATATAAAGGTCTCATCACCTCCGGTGAATCACCAGTCAATCCCGGCATCACAGGCAAGAAAGATATTTTTGCCCCTACTCAATAGGTTTTAATCTACATATTGGAGGGGAACATAAGAATAATTAGTTTCTGAAGATTCGCAGTCTAAGATATAAATATTCCATGCCCCAACAAATTCCCACAACCCTCCTCCAAGAACTTCTTAAATCAAAACTTCTGACCCAAGAGCAAGCAACCTCAGCTGAAGAAGTTGCCAGAAAAGAAGGCAAAGAACTTGGACAAACCCTGATTGAGCAGGGGATTATTTCTGATGATGATTTGGCCAAATTCAAATCAGCCATCTACCGCTTGCCGTTAATGAAGCTCGATGACATAGATTTAAACCACGCGGCTTTAAAAGAACTCAGCGAAGATGTCGTAAATTTCTACAAAATCACACCTTTTGATAAAAATGAGACCACCCTTAAAGTTGGCATCATCAACCCTGAAGATGTTGAGGCGCTTGAAGCACTTAAGTTCGTAGCAGCTGACAAAGGCCTAGGCCTTGAAAAGTACGTCATCACTTACAAAGACTTTAATTCAATTACACGTAATTATAAAACTTTGTCAGGCGAAGTCGGGAAAGCCCTTGAGTCTCTTGATCAAGAGTTTGAAAAAAAGGTTACAGTCGCACCAGGCCAAAGCTTAGAAGAAATCACTGCTGAAGCTCCAATAACTAAAATCGTAGCAGTAGTGATTCGTCACGCTGTTGATTCTCGAGCTTCAGACATTCACATTGAACCTTTTGAAGATCGTGTGCGAGTAAGATTTCGTGTCGACGGTGTTTTGATAACAGCTTTAACTCTACCCAAAAATCTCGACTCTGCCGTTGTGGCTCGTATTAAAATTTTATCTGACTTAAAAATCGACGAATCTCGACTTGCTCAAGATGGACGATTCTCAACTAGACTCAATGAAAGAAAGATAGATTTCCGTGTTTCAACATTTCCTACAAAAAACGGAGAAAAGGTTGTTATGCGTATCTTGGACCCACTGTCAGGTAAAGTTGACCTGCCAGATCTTGGCTTAGATGGGCGCTCTTTGGAAATTATGACCAAGGGTATGGCTAAACCCTTCGGCGCGATTCTTATTACCGGTCCGACTGGCTCCGGTAAATCTACAACCTTGGCTGGGATGTTAAAACGCATGAACAAGGACGACATAAACATTGTGACGCTTGAAGATCCAATCGAATATTATGTCGATGGCGTTAATCAATCTCAAATTCACGAAGAAATAGGCTACACTTTCGCTGCCGGACTACGTCATATTCTCCGCCAAGATCCTGATGTAATCATGGTTGGAGAAATTCGTGACCGAGAAACTGCAACTTTGGCGACCCAAGCCGCTTTAACTGGTCACATCGTTTTGTCTACCCTCCACACGAATGACGCTATCGGTGTTGTGCCTCGTCTCGTCGACATGGGCGTTGAAAAATATCTCTTGCC
>JBBTYS010000109.1:0-1678 GCA_038078535.1 Patescibacteria group bacterium
AGTGAATGTAAATAATCTTTTCGTAAAAATCCTTGTTTATTTTTCGAGCGAAACTCTTACATTCTTGTGGTTTTGATATATCTCCGGTAGAGCAAATAAAGGTGCTGTCGGGGAGTTTGCCATTAAGAGTAAAAGATTCAGCCCTAGATGCCTGTCGGCTGAGTCCAATGATTGTTGTGTCATGCTCTCTGCTAAAACGCGCTAGACAAGCAGAGCCTATAGCACCGGTAACTCCATTAATAATGACTAGAGTTTTCATGGTGCGCCCGGAGGGAATCGAACCCCCACCAACAGCTTCGAAGGCTGCTGCTCTATCCGTTGAGCTACGGGCGCATGATAGTTCTTTGTTCTTGGTGCGCCCGGTAGGATTCGAACCTACGACCGTATCCTTAAGAGGGATCTGCTCTACCAACTGAGCTACGGGCGCGAATAGTTTTAATTTCAGATTATATTTTACCAGCTTTTTGAGCTCTTAGCAAATATAAAACCGTCCCGAATTTTGTCGGGACGGTTTTATATTCTTATGAGACAATTTCAACTACCAAAGTACGTCTACCAATTTCTCGAGCAGCTTTTTTGCTAGTAACCCAGACGTCGACATTGTTTACATATCGACTATTCATGCGGTCTTCAATGATAAAGATTTTATCACCAAATAAGTCAGGAATTTTGATAGCGGTACCGAAGGCGTAACGTCTACCAGTTTCGGGGTTAATCAAGTTAGAAGCTACGATACCGTCACGAACATAAGTATTAGCGGCGGTAATAAACGGAGTGCTATCAGTCTCGTCAACAGATGAAGAGTAAGCGCTTAAGGAAACCGTGTGGGTTCGTTTAACCTTCTTAATCTTGGCCTTGTTGGTAGCAGGACTAATTACTGAAGCAACAGCGTTAGATTGAATATTCGATTCTTCACTCCTATTAATATTCATATCCTGAATATTCTGATAGAGAGAATCGAATGACCAGTTAGATGAATTGTCAAAGAAACCGGCGCTCGCCTGGCTGGCCGAACCAACACTTAAGATTATGGCCGAAAGAACGATACCGACGATTTTTTTGATAATATTCATAATCTTCAGGGACTGTGTAACAAGGGCTTTTTAGGCAATAAAAAATGGCCTACTAAGCCACGTATCTAACTACACACTCCTTCAGGTTATACATACATTATACTCCCATTTAGCCTAAAAGTCAAGGGGTGGGTGGGGCCTCAAAAACCTCTGTTTTCTCAGTTAAAACAGCAGTCGCTATGACTTCTTTTGGGCCAAAATGTCGTCTCCACATCTTTGACCCAGATTCAGCTGAGATGAGCAGTATGAAGAAGGCTATTAGCACCACAACACCATCATAGCTCCAACGGGCAGCACTTTCATCCGACAAGCGTAGCCACATACCAAACTCATCAAAGGCTAGACCCAAACCAAAGCCGTAGAGGAGAGAAATTAAATAAGTATTTCGAGGCTTATCGTTAATTAAGGCTAAGTAGCCAGCCAGAGCAAGTATTAAAATTCCGTAAGCAAAGTGGTGGATGTGTAAGCCAGACACAATCTGGATGAAGAAGAGGGGGTGCAGGTGACTTATTAAACGAGCGATACCGAAGGTAATTAAAAAGGCTACGGCAACAGGGAAAAGAATATACAAATAAACACCACCATCATTGCTGATTATTTTTCGA
>JBBTYS010000110.1:0-2833 GCA_038078535.1 Patescibacteria group bacterium
TGTTCTTCTGTCATTCTTTGTGTGTCTCGCTTTTAGCTTTTAGTTGTAAGGGTTACTTTGAACTAGAGTCTGAAAAATCGAAAACTTTAGAGAATTTTTATTTATTTTATGTGGGCGAGGAGGGAGTTGAACCCTCATAACCTTGCGGTCGTACGCACCTGAAGCGTATGTGTCTGCCAGTTCCACCACTCGCCCAAAACGCCAAAAGACGTTTTGGTAACTATTCTTTAGATAGAAAGGTTCTGAGGAGGAGGTACTTTAGATCAAATATGACCTAAAGCAACAATGTGATAATTATACTCCCTTCGAGTTATAAAGTCAAATAGACGCAATTATTGGTTATTTCCAGATTCTTTTGGTGTCTATATACCAGTTTTCAATATTTAAGAGTCGGTCTGATGGCGCGGCAATAATTGAGGTATTTGCACCTCTTATATTGGTGGATTGGGGGTATAGATAGAGAGGGTTGTAGAGAAATACTGCAGGTACGTCGTTAATAACAATCTTTTGGAAGTCGTCATATTTCTTGGCTCGATCCAAGGGGTTTAAGGATTGTCTAGCATCTTGCAAGAGGTTATCTGCCGTTGCGTTGTCATATAGAGCTAAGTTGAGACCGAGCTTTTGTTTCTGAGAAGAATCCCAAAGGGTGAATGGGTCTGGATCAAGGTCAAGGATTTCGCCAAACAAGAGGGCTTCGTAATTGCGATCTCTGATTGCCTGTTGAAGTTGAGGGGTGTTTAGGGCCTCAATAGTAACTTCAATGCCAGCCTTGCCCCACTGCTCTTTGAGGATGTTTGCGACTTGAGAAAACTCTGGCAAGGTTGAAGTGGTGATTTTAACGGTTAGCCGTGAATCTTTCTTTTTTAAGATGCCTTTATTGTCTGTGCCTGTCCAACCACTGGCTAATAAAACTTTTTTAGCCTGATCAATGTCGAATTGGTATTTAGGTATGTCTTGATTTACGTCTAATACGGTTTCAATCAAAGGGGAATATATTATGGTGCCCTTGCCACTAATTACTTCATCAACGATAGCCTTCTTGTTGGTTGCATAGTTGATTGCCAGTCGGATATTTTTGTCGGCTAAGACCGCACTGGTGGTTTGATTAAAGAAGACTCCGTAATAGCGAGGCATCTTAATCTCTTTGATGTTTAGTCTTTGTTTAAATTTAATCTTACTTAAATTTTGAGGAGAAACCATCGATAGTTCTTGAATGTCATTGCGATTGTAGGCGTCAATCATTGTGCCTTCTGAATCATAAAATTTCATGATGACAGTATCTATATATGGCTTTCCGGCGTAATAGTTTTCGTTAGATTTGAGTTGGTATGATTGGATTTGGCCAGTACTGTCTTTTTGTAACTTCTCAAACATGTATGGTCCAGAACCGATTGGTTTTAAATTGTATTCAGATGAAGAAAAGTTAATTGGCTGAACTTTTTCCCAGACATGTTTTGGAATGATGCCGAGTGTAAGGTTGTTTAAAAATTGAGCATACTTATTATTCAGTTTGAATATAATGGTGGTGTCGTTTACTTTTTGAATCGTAACACCTTGCCAGCTTACTCTCTGGGAACTGCCATAGTCGACATTTTGTGCTGTTTCAATTGTGTAAACAATGTCATCTGTTGTAAGTTTTTGTCCGTCATGCCACAAAACATTATCTCTTAAGTAGATAGTGTAATTTAAACCATCACTAGAGATTTCATAAGATTTTGCGAGATCTGGAACAAGTTTGCCCTCTTCGTTGTGTCTGAGTAATCCCGAATAAACTAAAGTTGCTAAATCTCTGTCTGCATCATTGCTTTGGGATAGTAATGGATTAACACGTCGAGGTTGTCCGAGAACTCCTTCACTGAATAAACCGCCAAAGTCAGGAGATGGATTTGTGAAGTGACTGTAGGTGCTAAATGGGATGGAAAGAATACTTCCCGCAATTACTAATATAAAAGTTAATATCCAATAACGTTCTTTTTTTGAAAGAACTTTGGGTAATAGACGAATCTGATCAAAGAAACTACTTCTGCGGAAGATATGTTTAAGGGGCTCCTTCTTTATTTCAGGAGAGGAATCTTGCTTGAGGCCAAAGAAATCATCAATAGGATGTTGATCGTTTTGCATTTGTTTATTTTGGTGTGAGCTCGGATAAACCCCCGACTCGACCGATAATCGAATCACTCCAGCGATGATTCGTCATCTAGACGCTCGGCCCTCACCAAGCACCAAGCTTCGGGCCTGCGCGACTTCTCGCTGGGAGTTTATTCGTTGCTCACAATATCCAAACTGCTGGTTTTTTGTCTTAGCCTAAGCGAACTGCGAGGATGCAGGCAATGACAAATAAAATTGAAATGACGATTGTGGCATAGAAGATAACTTTCTCGGCACCACGCTTTGTGCTGTAACCAACACCAGCCCCGCCGAACGTCGAAGAAAGGCCGCTACCACGTTGCTGGAGCAGTACGCCCACAACTAACAAAAAAGCCAAACCCATCTGACTGTAAGGTAAAAGTTTAATAAGTGTTTGCATCCCGTTAGAAATTTTACTGGCCGTCCACTGTGTTGTAACGGTGGTAGTGGTTAGTAATTTTAATTAATAATTTAGTCATGTTAATTCCCGTAGGGCTAATTTCTAACGGGATGGAAAACTGTTGGAAATTCTACTACCTGGTTATGCGGCTTTCGCAATTGTTGAAAAGAATAAGTTTACTATGCCTACGATTATAGTAGCCCAGAACAACGCTATCAAACCCTCAATGCTTACAAAGGCCAAGAGGTAATCAAGCGCCCAAAGCATTAGGACATTAATAACAAAAGTGAACAACTATCATCTGTG
>JBBTYS010000111.1:0-6238 GCA_038078535.1 Patescibacteria group bacterium
GACCATCCGCGACGCCGCGACCAAGAAGAAGAAATAGAAGTCGTTCGGAGACGTCTTCACTAATGACCCACGGCCGCTTCGAAAGGGGCGGCACTTTTTATTAATTTATAAATTAGGAATATAATAAACACATGAAAAAGAAAAATCTAATTATTATTGGACTTATACTTATTGCTTTTGTTGGTGGTTGGGGTTGGCGTACATACCAAAACTGGCCAATCCATGAAGGTTGGCAGACTTTGAAGGATGAAGAGGTTGGCTTCTCAATGCAATATCCGCCAGAGATGCAGGCCAGAAACAACTCAAACAAGAGTGCAACCTTTTATTACTTAGGAGCAACTCAGTCTACTGGCACAGAGTTATATGATGGTATAAACGTCACCATTATTCAGGACGATTTAGGTGATGGCGGAATGAGTAAATATATTGAAAGGAGTATCGAACAGACAAAATCTATTGGTTCAGTTTCAAAACCTCTAGCGCCGACTTCAATTAATGGAATTAGTGGTTTTAGTTATACCGCCCATACGCTTGGCGAATATGAAATATTTTTCATGCCAAAAGGTAAAGACAAGGTTATGGTCATTACTTATATTGCTCCTGATCCTAAAAATAATGGCTATCAGAAAACAGTAGAGGATATGTTTTCAACTCTCAAGATTCTTAGATAAAAAGTTAATGACCCGTCGCCAGGGACGCGCTGAGGCGTATGGCGAACGGGTCGGGTTTGGGCAGCCCTAAAAAGGGTCCTTGCCCGATCCCCTGGTAGGGGGATCTTTTTGTCGTGCTCGGGCTGTTTCGACTTCTTACTGCGGCGCACCGCGGATGAAGAACTCAGGGCTTCTGGCATGACCTGCCGCGAGTTTTTCAACCGCAGGACGATCTTTCTCTCGTTCGCTTACCAGAGCGTGAGCTCCGGCCAAGATGAGGAAGAGCATCCAGTTCTCCGAGAAGGGGGTTACCGTTTCCAAACTACACGAGATTCAAATATATACCCAGAGGGCATTAATCGTCAATACCACGCTGTTTAGATCGAGCGAGATCCTTTTTCTTGATAGTAGAGCGCTTGTCGTATTTTTTCTTACCACGAGCAATACCGACGAGTAATTTTAATTTGCCTTTTGAATCGTAAATTTTTAAAGGAATGAGAGTAACGCCTTGAGATTTAGAAAGGTCGGTGAAAACATTAATTTCTTTTTTGGATAATAAAAGTGAGCGTGAGGCATTGGGGTTATATTCGTCGGGAGTGTTGTTGGGTTGATAGGGGGAAATAGTGGCCCCAATTAATTGAGGTTTGCCACCGATGATTTTAATAAAAGAACCTTTGATTGAAGCTTTTCCAGATTTTATAGCTTTGACTTCAATGCCTTTTAAAACTAATCCCGCCTCGATTGTCTCAAGGATTTCATAATCAAAACCTGCTTTAGGATTAGTAACGTATTCAGCCATACGAATATCCTATCGTGAAACAGCCAAATAAACAAAAGCGCGCCTCGCTTCACTCAAACTTTCATCCCGACCGATAATCGGTCTGTTCCTGCGACAGACCGTCATCTAGACGCTCGCTCTCTCGCCAAGCACCAAGCCTCGAGGGTAAAGCCTGCCTAACTTCGTGTCGGCAGACCTGCGCGACTTCGTGCTGAGAGTTTGAGTATCGCTCGTTAATAATTTAAGCGAGCCTCTCCAATTTCTCACATTCCGACTGACACCATACTGTCCTTGCTGAAATTGAGGATATTCTTTCGGTAACAAAAAGGAATCCGATGGCTTCGAGGCAAGGTGGCCTTTTTGTTCGAAAGCAATGACGCAATTGAAACAAGGCTTAGTGGTGGAAGGAGATGGGAGAAATTAGAGGGTCTCGCGACTATTTGCGCTCTTCTAGGATGGTTTTGGCTTTCATTTCTTCGCCACCTCTGACGAAAGTGAGTTCTATTTCTTCACCGACTTTAAGTTTTTGGAGTTCCTCAGAGAGTTCCATATCTTCTTTAAGTTCAAGGCCATTCACATGAGTGATGATGTCGTTTTCTTTAATGCCAGCTCGATCAGCGGGTGAACCTTGAACAACAGCTACAGAATTTGGGCGGTGGTCGCGAATTACAAGCGCGCCACAACTACGAGTAAGTTTGTATTGGTTTTGGAACTTCTTGTTGAGCATTATATAGAGGAGGCCCAAGAATGGCTTGATAATGCGTCCGTACTTGAGGACGTCTTCTAAATCTAATTTGGCCCAATTGATTGGAACGGCAAAGCCTATGTTTTGAGCACCAAAAATAATGGCGGTATTGATACCAATCGCTTCGCCATCTAAATTGATGAGTGGACCACCTGAATTGCCTTGGTTGATAGCAACGTCGGTTTGAAGAACGCCACGAAGATGTTCCATTTCGCCATCAGTGCCAAGTGCAGCCGAGATAGAACGAGACATGCCAGAGATGATGCCTTTAGAAACGCTATTTCTAAACATCCCCAGAGCATTACCAATAGCGATGACACTTTGGCCCAGTTCTAATTTGGTCGAATTGCCCAAACGGACAGTTGGTAGGCCAGTAGCTTCTATTTTAACCACGGCGATATCACTGACTGGGTCACGGGCAATAACTTTACCAACATATTCTTGGCCGTCATTAGTAACAACGGTGTAGTCGGCGTCTTTATCGAAGACGACATGTTTGTTGGTAAGAATTAAACCATCAGGGTGAACAATAAAACCAGAACCACCACCGACTTTAACTTTTTCTTGTCCGCCTTCAGTGGGCGCTTCACCAAAAGAGAAAGGGTTTGGTAAAGGCACAAATGGCAACGGTGGCATTGTGTTACGCATCGTCGGCATTAGTTTTGAAATGACAATACTAACTACACCTGGGAAAGCTTTTTTGACTGCTTCAATTGGCAGTGCGTCGTATTGAGTTGAATCCATGTGGTTATAGTATCATAATCTTTATTATTTATGCTAGAATAGCCCAAAGATGGCCAAGACAGTTAAACAACTCCTTCAAGAATACGTGGTTGGCGCTAGCGGCATAAGTACCGCCGAGATTATCATTCCGCCAGATTTAAAGTTAGGCGACTACGCCACCAACGTGGCTTTTATTTTGGCAAAACAGGAGGGCAAGAAGCCTGCTGATGTTGCTGGAGAGCTCAAAGAAAAATTATTAGGAACTGATCTGGCCAAGATGGCTGATGTTGAGGTTGCACCGACAGGATTTATAAATTTCTTTTTGAAGACTGAATTTTTGGATGAAGAAATTAAAAAAGATAAAAAGATTGATCTGGGACAAGGAAAGAAAGTTATTGTTGAATATTCATCACCAAATATTGCCAAGCCAATACATATCGGCCATTTACGCTCAACTATTATTGGTGATGCTCTGGCGAACGTTTATGAAAAACTTGGTTATGAAGTCGTCCGATGGAATTTTATTGGCGATTGGGGAACACAGTTTGGAAAATTAATCGCAGCCGACAAAAAGTGGCATGGTAATTTTTCAGATACTCTTAAAGACCCAATTCAAGAGATGCTTCGCCTTTATGTAAAATTTCACGAAGAATTAAAAAATAATCCGGAGTTAGAAAAAGAAGGTCAAAAAGAATTTAAAAAACTAGAAACTGGGGACGAAGAAAATCTAATTATATGGAAATCCTTTCGCAGTGCATCACTTGCTGCCTTTAGAATTATTTTTAATAAACTAGGGATAGATTCCGAAAAATTTGTAATTAAGGGCGAAAGTGATTATGAACCACGACTCAAACCATTAATTGAAGAACTAAAAAATAAAGGACTAGCCATAGAAAGCGAGGGTGCCTTAATTGTTGAGTTAGAAAACATGCCGCCGGCTTTGTTGAGGAAAACAGACGGGGCTACTCTATATATGACTCGTGATATTGCGAGCCTTGAAGACAGAATTCAAAACTATAATCCGGCAAAAATATTATATGTTGTAGCTAACCAGCAGGCACTGCACTTTGAACAACTCTTTGCTGTGGCTAAAAAACTTGGCTGGGATAGCACAGAGTTGTCTCACGTAAAATTCGGCATGGTTCTAGGTGAAGATGGTAAAAAATTAGCCACTCGTGAAGGTAAAGTTGTAGCTCTGCAGGAAGTTATAGATAGGATAACCTCGTTGGCTTTGGAAACGGTTAAACAAAAGAGCGCGGACTTGTCAGAAGAAGATGAAAATAAAATTGCTCACGCCGTTGCGATATCCGCACTTAAATATAACGATTTAAAACAGCACCCGCATACTGATATTCAATTTGATTGGAAGGCGATGTTGGATTTGTCAGGCAACAGTGGTCCATATATTCAATATACATACGCACGATTAGCAAATATACTTTCAAAAGCTGGTAATGGGCCATGGGAGACGTCTGCCTCTGCGTCAGTAGACTTAGAAGGTAAACTAATTGAAAGAAAATTAGTTAACTATTTGGATGTGCTGATTGAATGCACTACCCCCAACGCTTTAAATGGTTTGGCTTTGTATCTTTATGACCTTTCAGCTTTAGCTAATCGTTTTTATGAAAATGTTCGTGTACTTGATGAGCCAGACACAGAAAAGAAAAATGCTCGTCTTAATTTAATTAAAGTTGTTGCCGATAATCTCAAAGATGGACTTGGTTTATTAGGTATTCAAACTCTCGAAAGAATTTAGTTTGCTAAATTTCTAAAAACGCAGTAGAATCATGGCCGAGGTCAAGCATGATTGCGAGCGTGCATTTGATTGTTGGGGCCACGGTTGGTGCTATTTGCGCCCATAGCGCCCAGAAAGCCCCTTACAAATTTTCTACCCCTTTGCTTGTTGAGTGGTTTGCTCTGGGGTCTGTTATTTGCGCTCTTGGGCTCTACTCCCACTTTTTATGTGATTTTAACAATCACTCGGAGTACCGTCAGTTTGAGTGGTGGGTGCTCCCTCTAGTTCTTTACATTGATTTACGGATTGCCATAGTCTTGGCACGCTATTTATTTAACAAGAAGTACTCACCAACAGACAGGGCTTGTGTCGCTGCAGGAATTTTTTGGGCCTCAGTGCCTGACGGAATTTTTTGGAGCCATGAGCTTTTTGGCTTCAGTTCGGCCTGGACTCAAGCAATACAAAATGTTCACCAAGCGATACACGTCCCTGCGCCCAGTGAGGGGATCTTCAATCAACTGGTCATAGTTTTGGTCTCAGCTTGGCTTCTTCAGAGAATCCTCCCGCACCCCACTTAGGGGCGCTCTTTAATTAGCCACATTGACATTTTGCCTAAAAAGGCGTATAATTAAGGTATAGTCAAGTAGTAGCTTAACAACAGCCCGTTTCAAGTCCCGGCACTCCGCCGGAGCTTGTTTATGAGCTAATCAGCAAAGGACCGTTATGACCTTCAAGGCCGTAACCAGCGCACAGCTCGACCTCGTTCGCAAGACCGCCACCGACAAGGGAATCGGCAAGGACGAGTTCCAGAAGTACGGAATCGACGGTGGCATCATCGCGAAAGCGCTGGACGCCATCAAGGCCAAGGCGACACCGATCGAGACGCCGAAGCTGCTAAGCCTCGTCGCCACGGTCTCTGTTCCTGCCGTCGACAAGTTCTTCGCTTCCGTAGCCTTCGGCGATAACAACGCCGCCGGCATCAAGTTCTATCTCGGAAGCAACTTCCGTGAGAACTTCCTCACTAAGATCGAGGAGAACATCTCCGCAACGGAATTGAACATCCACACGCTCATCCGAGCGTCCAAGGATGCGCCCATCCGCGCGGAGCTCACGCCGGAACTCGAAGAGACTACCTTGCGCCACCTCTACGAGTTGCTCAAGAAGCAACCGCAGGGCCAGGCCGGTGCACTTCTCACGAATGGGTACGCGAACATCTTCTACATCAGGGATGCAAGCGGAAATCTCTGGGCCGTCGGTGCGCGCTGGGGCGCCGACTTCCGTGAGTGGGACGTCGACGCCGTCTCCGTTGCGCGCCCGCGCGATTGGAATGCTGGCGATCGGGTTGGTTCTCGCAAGAAGGTTCTTGGTTCCTAGGGCCCTTGGTTCTTGGATGGGCCGGTTGGAAGAAATTCCAACCGGCCCTTTTTAATTTTTAGAAATGAATTAAAATAGTTTTAGATACTAGGCGAATCTGTCTGCGACGCGGGTTGCAACGGCCGAATTCTAAAGCGTGCACTAATGTTGCTCTTGGAGCTTTCAAAAATGAAAATACTTGGTGCAAGGTGCTAAATAGTTTAAACACTATAGATACGATACAGTCCCGAGAG
>JBBTYS010000112.1:0-3610 GCA_038078535.1 Patescibacteria group bacterium
AAGAAAAATTTGTGGGTGGGCCAATCGAAAAAGAAGGCATTCTTATAAATTCTAAAGCCTTTGATGGTATGCCTTCGACTGAAGCTCGCGAAAAGATTACCGAAAAATTGAAGTCAGAAGGTTTGGGGTCTTTTGAAAAGAAATATCGTTTGCATGATTGGGTTTTGTCTCGTCAAAGATATTGGGGCGTACCAATACCGATGATTAATTGTTCAGATTGTGGCTATCAGCCCGTAGCAGATGTTGATTTACCGATTAAGTTGCCGGATCTAAAAGATTTTATGCCTGCTGACGATGGTCGGTCACCACTAGCTAAGGCTGAGAAGTGGTTGAAGGTCAAATGTCCGAAGTGTGGCAAAACTGCGGAAAGAGAAACGGATACTATGGATACATTTGTTGATTCGTCTTGGTATTTCTTACGTTACACGGACCCACACAATAAAGAAGAGTTTGCGTCGAAAGAAAAAATGGCTCAATGGATGCCCGTGCCTTTCTATTATGGTGGCGCTGAGCACACCACGATGCATCTTTTATATTCTCGATTTATAGTCAAAGCTTTAAACAGCCTAGGTTACCTAAATTTTCCTGAACCATTTTTAACTCGAAGGAATAGGGGCATTATTCTAGGCTCAGATGGACATCAGAAAATGTCTAAGTCTTTAGGAAATGTCGTCGCTCCCGATGAGTACGTCGCTAAGTACGGAGCAGATACCGTTCGCATGTATCTGGCTTTCATGGGTCCCTATGAGCAGGGCGGGGTGTTTAATACCGATGGCCTGTTTGGTGTGTCGAGGTTCTTGAATCGAGTCTGGGCTTTTGTGAGTCGACATCCGGATGGGAAAATTGAGGTTGGAGATATTGAAGAATCAACAAAAGTAATTAATCGGGCCGTCAAAGATATGGGGGAACAGATTAAGAGCCACAAATTTAATACTGGAGTAAGTGGACTTATGAAACTATTTAACGGTTTAGAAGAAGTTGTGGGTGATAAAAAGGTTTCTAAAGAGCAGTACGAAAAAGTCCTTTTACTTATTGCTCCATTTGCACCGCACATGGCTGAGGAATTGTGGCAGGAGACTTTGGGCAACGGGACGTCCGTTCATCTTCAAAAATGGCCAGAGTTTGATGAAAAGCTATTAGCTGAAGAGTTAGTATCTTTTGTGGTTCAAGTAAATGGTAAACATCGAGCAACCTTTCAAGTCAAATTGGGATTAACAGAATCTGAGATTTTAAGCTTGGCTAATTCGGATGAGTCGGTTAAGCGGGCACTAGAATCCAAAGAAGTTAAAAAGAACATATTTATACAAGACAAGCTACTTAACATAGTTGTGTAATTTAGAAGTAAGTATGTGTCTGCCCAGTAACTACCAGGGGTTTGACCTATAATTTTTCTTTCGCTAGTATATCTGTATCAGATTGAAAGATTAATTAAGGCTAATTGATACTGTTAGTTTCATCTGCATCTGTGCCGTTGAGCGCATTGGCATCCATTAGCTGGTTAAATCAATGAGTAATGAACCAGATAGAGATTTTGTAGAGTATATTATTAAGGCGATAGTAAATAATCCAGACAAGGTTGAGGTTGTCAGGACCGTGGATGAGCTTGGGGTATTACTTTCGGTCAAAGTTGCACGAGAAGACATGGGTCTTCTAATCGGCCGAAGTGGCTCTACCGCAAAGGCAGTCCGCACTCTCGCTCGTATTGTGGGCATGCGTAACAATGCCAGAGTAAACTTACGAATTGAAGAACCAGAGGGCGGCAGAATGGAAAAGGAAGTCGAGCCCATGGCTGGTATAGGTGACGGCAAAGAAAAGACTCTCGATGAAGCCATGGATAGTATTGGAATGTAAAATTTTGTCTGAAATTTTACTCGCCTCTGGCGAGTCGTAGTAAATAAAATAAGACCCCACGTATTTGCGTGGGGTCTTATTTTGTTGTATAATATTTTCAAGAGGTTCTCGTGAGTAGATGGGGCAGAAGACCTTGGTTTGGTTCAGGACTTCCACGCCCCAAACCTTGGGAGCGTGAATATCCGCAACAGTACGTATGTGCTGATTGCCACACTTCTTGGAGCTGTGATCATAGTAGGCAAGAAACTGTTCTTTGTGCTTGTTCCATATGTGGAGTGGGTCGAGAATGTGTAAGTTGCAAAGTGTACCAGCCCAAAAAAGCTACTGGTAGATTGCGCAAAAGACAAATGCCTGCAACGTGGCGACCGCGTGGCCAATTCTTATGCTCAGACTGCCAGCCTGAGCACGCCAACGGCAAAAGTACCACGTTTCGTCACTGTGAAAAGTGTACCCACGAACGTGATTGTACCTTCAGTTATCCAGAACCTTTCGTGCCGAGGGAGTACAGATCTCGATAACGGGCGGACAACAGTCCGCCCAAAATTTATTATGAAGTTCGATATTATAACAATTTTCCCAAATCTTTTTGAAAGCTTTAAAAATGAAGCTCTGATTGCTCGTGCCCAAGCTAAGAAATTAATTTCAATAAATACTCACGATTTGAGGAAGTTCTCAGGCGACAAGAGGGGAACAATAGATGGCCGACCTTATGGTGGCGGTGCAGGCATGGTCTTTTTGTTTGAGCCGATATATAAAGTACTTAGGAAAATCAAAAAACCCAAAAAAACTAAGATTATAGTCTTTAATCCAAAAGGTAAAAAATTTAATCAGGCGATGGCCAAGAAGTGGTCAAAGTTGAATCAGTTAATCATGATTTGTGGCCGCTATGAAGGGATTGATGAACGAGTCATGACTGAACTTGCTGATGAAGAAATTTCTATTGGAGATTATGTTTTGTTTGGTGGAGAAGTTCCAGCCATGGTGGTCATGGAGTCGGTAACTCGTTTAATTCCTGGTGCTGTCGCCAAAGAAGAATCTACTAAAAATGAAAGTTTCTCTGAAGGCTTAAATTTAGAACATCCCCAGTACACCAGACCTGAGGTTATACAGCTTGGACCAAAGAAGTTAAAAGTTCCAAAAGTGCTTTTGTCGGGTAATCATAAAAAGATAGACGAATGGCGGTTGAAGTATGCCAAAGAGAGGGTAGATAAGTAGACTCTTGACTCTTTATTTTTGGCGAGTATACTATAGAGACCGTTAGTTCTAGAGAGATTCGGACCTTAGAGACCTGAATTTCACAGTAAGACAACTACACACATAGTTAAACCACGATTGTTCCCAGACTCTAGGAATAATCGTGGTTCTGCTATCGTTAGAGAATGGCAGAGCAAGATCATTGTCAATTTTGTATAGTTAACCAGTGAATTCTTTCTATTTCTGTTTTAACAGTTAAGTAGATTTTCTTAAGAGAGTTTGATTCTGGCTCAGGATGAACGCTGGCGGCGTGGATAAGGCATGCAAGTCAAGCGGGCTTTGTAGCAATACAGAGTACCGCGGCGAACGAGTTAGTAACACCTTGGTATCTGCCTCAGAGACGGGCATAACCAGTCGAAAGATTGGCTAATTCCCGATGGTCTCGTAAGAGTAAAGGAGCAATCCGCTTTGAGAGGAGCCTAGGTCCTATCAGCTTGTTGGCGGGGTAACGGCCCACCAAGGCTATGACGGGTAGGGGGTGTGAGAGCACGACCCTCAACGACGA
>JBBTYS010000113.1:0-1338 GCA_038078535.1 Patescibacteria group bacterium
CAATGCCGTCCTAAACGTTTTGACTTAAGAGCAAATTTATTCAATTGAAACGATTAGGCTGTGGTTTTTAAATTTTTCAGAACAGAGTCCCCTGCATGCTTATCGGTGGTGGTGTTTGTGGCGGTTCTTCGAAGGGTTTATCAAGCCACTCTTGCAAGTTTATCTTCACAAAAATGTTTAGCCTTATAAAGGCCACCAGGTTGGATAAATGCCAGTTAAATTTTGCCATAGCTTTTAATGCTTTCAGCACAAGGATGGTTATCAAGGCAGTCCATATTTGTATCATGACAGCATTTTCGGTTGTGCCTATGAATGTTTTAATGTGCAGTAATTGCTTGATCTCACGAAAGAATATCTCTATCTGCCAGCGGCTTTTGTAGAGTTCGCCAATGGTGGAAGCTGTCCACCCGATTTGGTTGGTAATGATTTCTATAGTCTGCTTGTTGACCTCATCCCAAACGGCTACCCGTCTTAACTTTTTGGGGTACTTCTCTTTAGAGGCAGTGTTCTTTAATTCTATGATCTCGTCTTTGAGTATGTGGGCATGCCTGTTTTGGGGAAGCTCATTTTCTTTTATCGTAATGTATTGAAGGTTCTCTTTATGGCGGATTACAAAATGTACCCCCTTGCTGTCCCAGACGTTGAGCAGAGAGAAGTCGTTATAAAACCTATCAGCCACGATAACGCTCCCCTTCAGTAAAGGCAGATCATACGCACCTTTATTGTCTGCTGTTTTGCCATCGGTGATATTCACATAGGCAGGCAGGTTGCCTTCATAATCAAGCAGGGTATGCATTTTTACTGCCCCTTTCGCGGTCTTGTATTTAGCCCAGTCAAACAAGGAGAGACAGAGGCTGATGGTGGTGGAGTCTAACAGGAAAATCTTTGACTTGATCTTAAACTTCACCCGCTTAAAGCGTGCCTGCTGTCCTAAACTTTCCAACAGTAAAAAGTAGTATTCTTTGAATAGTGACCACGGGCGATGCTTGTTTTGGTAGCTGATTGTTGATTTAGAAGGAGCTTTGTCAATGCCCAGGTGATTGAGATTGCCAGTAGCTGAACGAAGCCCATTGCTTATATCGCGAACGGATTGGCTTTTTGCAAATTGGCAGAAAAGCATGGAAACCAAATGCGTCCAACTGGTGTAGCCTTTGTTATGCTTATCGGACTCCTTTTCTTTTACCAGCTTAGAAAACTTTCCGCGGTCCAGCTTAGAAATAATTTGGGAGAATAAGGTTATGTTTGACATCAAGAGGGGGATGGTTTTTTTGTGCACCTCAAAGTTAACTTTGAGTTAAAAAACTTCCTCTTCTTTCTTAATCGTTTAGGACGCTATTG